>JBEIJP010000164.1:0-6523 GCA_040380245.1 Acidobacteriota bacterium
CGTACTCGGCGTCGTCGATCGAGGCCGACAGACCAGCCCCTCGCTCGATCACCACAGTCGCCTTCATCGAAACCAACTTCTTGACCGACTCCGGTACCAGAGCTACCCGGGATTCGGCAGGATCAGCCTCTTTCAATACCGTTATTCGCATGTTCGTCTTCTTGTCTGCGCTGTCAACGTAGTCAAATCGGTAGTCAAATCGATAGTCAAATCGGTCGATTTGACTGTTCTGGGTGAGCATTCTGGAAGGAGAGACCTCTACACCCGTTCAGATTCAGATTGAAAAGCAGCCACAGTATACGGCCGTCAGCCAACAAACGCAAAGATTTGTCAGAAGAGCGGAATGCTCGCAGGGATAAAACCGCGTCTGCCGCACCAGCCGCAAGCATCGGACGATCAACGGGCCCCCGTCCCGGCGCCATCGCCGGGACGGAGGAGAGGTAGACCAGGTGGCGAACGACAAACGCCCCTTGATCCCCACCCTGACCTCTCCCAGTGCTGCCTTGGAGGAGAGAGTGTCTCCCCCTACTTGAGATCCCCCTTGGCGAAAGCGCGCGCCCGGGCTTCGCCCTCGTCGAGGAGGCCGGTCATCTTCTCCAGCGTGGTCGCCTCGCAGTAGAGGCGGAGCAGCGGCTCTGTCCCGGATTGGCGGAAGAGGATCCAGCTCTCATCGCCGAAGATCAGTTTGACGCCATCGAGGGTCGCGACATCCGTTACGGGGTGGCCGGCGAACCGGTCCGGGGCCGCCTCGCGGAAAGTGGCGAGCAGCCGTTGTCCCGCCTCGATCGGCAGGTGAAGATCCCGCCGCTCGAAGTGGAACTCCCCGAATTCGCGCCAGATCGCGCGCACCATCTCGGAGGGCTTCTGGCCGCTGGTCAGGACGGCCTCCAGAAGGAGCAGGCTGTTGAGAATGCCGTCGCGTTCCGGGACGTGTCCGCGCACCCCAATCCCGCCCGACTCCTCTCCCCCGATCAGGAAATCGTTGGCGGGATCGAGCATGATCTCGCCGATGTGCTTGAAGCCGACGGGAGTCTCGAAGAGCCGGAATCCGTAGTGTTCTGCGATGCGCCGGACGATCACCGATTGGGAGAAGGTGCGGACGACGGAGCCCTTCCAGCCTCTGTTCCGGACGAGGTGGAGGAGCAGGATCATGAGGATCTGGTGGGTATTGATGTAGGCGCCAGTCTCGTCGAGGGCGCCGACCCGGTCGGCGTCTCCATCGGTGACGAGAGCGAGCAGCGCGCCGCGCTCGCGCACCGTCTGCGCCGTCAGGTCGAGGCTCCACGGCATCGGCTCCGGCAGGACTCCGCCGAAGAGCGGGTCGCGTTTGGCCCGGATCGTCTCGACCCGCAGTCTGCCCCCGAAGAGGAGCGTCTCGATCCAGCGCCCGCCCGTGCCATGCATCGGGTCAGCGATGACGAGGGCGTCCGCCCGGCGCAGCTCATCGATCGCGACGAAGTGCTCGAGGTGATGGCGGTAATCGTAGCTCGGAGTGATCAGTTGACACATTCCGTGCTGCTTCGCCTCTTCGAGGGGCATTCGTCGGGGGGGCGTCCGACCGAGGAACTGCTCGATCTGGTTGGTGATCGCCGGCGTTGCCGCCCCGCCATAGGGCGCTTTGAACTTGAAGCCATTGAAGTCCGGGGGATTGTGGGAGGCGGTGATGACCACCCCTCCGTCCAGCCGTCGTCGCTTGACCTCGAACGAGACGAGGGGCGTCGGGACGTCGTGGGCGTAGAGGTCGACGACGATCTCGTTGCCCGCCAGGACTTCCGCCACGCGCTGGGCAAAGAGATCGGACGCGAAGCGGCGATCATAGCCGACCAGTACGGAATTCTTTCCCGTCGGATTGTTCGATTTGAGATAGTCGGCCAGGGCCTGGGAGACGATGCTGACTGTTTCAAAGGTGTAGTCGTCGGCGATTCTTGCCCGCCATCCATCGGTTCCAAATTTGATCGGCTGCATGCGGTCTCCTCTGATTCAGGTAATTTGCCAGGGTGGTTGCGAGGTGTGGCGTCAGGCTTGCCAGGTCAGCTGACGGAGTAGTCGGCCAGGGAGGACTTGTCGCCGAAGACGGCCTCCTCGACCCGTGCGTTACGACCTATGATCGAACTCTTCCCCAGCACGGAGTGGTAAACCTCCGCCGCTTTGCCAATGCGGACTCCCGAGAGAAGGACGGAGTTTTCGATGACGGCCCGCTCTTCGACAAAGCAGTTGGGACCCAGGATCGAGTTGATGATCCTCGCCCCGGGTTTGATGGTGCAGGAGGGCTCGACGCGGGACCGCTCGTCGACTCCCTCGACGCCGGTCGCGTGCGCGCCCAGGGTCAATCCGGAGAGTCTCCCCGCGAGCAGATCCAGGTTGGCCTCGAGGTAGTTGGCGACGCTTCCGAGGTGGGTCCAGTAGCCGGACCAGCCGTACGAGTAGACGGGGTGTCCCGCGGCGATCAGGCGCGGAAAGAGCTCCTCCTCGAAGGAGTACTTCACCCCCCCCGGGATCAGCTTGAGCACCTCCGGCTCGATGACGTAGGCTCCGGCGTTGATCGTATTGAAGGTGACCTCTTCCGGTTTGGGTTTTTCGACGAAGCGGGTCATCCTCCGGTCGTCGTCGGCTTCGATCATTCCGTAATTGCTGGGGTTTTCGACCGCGACGGTCGCAATCGTGACGAGCGCCCCCTTCTGGCGGTGGAACGCGATCATCTGGTCGAGACGAAGGTCGGTCAGAATGTCACCGTAGAGGACGATCGCGGCATCCGGGTTGGCGCCCATCGCGCTGCGAAACGCGCCAGCCGTCCCCTGAGTCGTACTCTGTACCTGATAGTGGATCCGGAGCTGCTCTTCGCGACCGTCGCCGATGTGATCCTCGATCCGGGTCGGCTGGTATCCGAGGACCAGGGTCATTTCGCGAAACCCGGCGCGCTTGAAGATCTCCAGCTGGTATTTGAGCAGCGGTCGGTTGGCGATGGGGAGCAGTGGGTTGGGCGTATGGACATTGAGGGGCCGTAATCGAACGGCATCCCCTCCCGCCAGGATCATTGCTTGCATAGTCGATCCCGCTCACTCTCTTTCTACATTGATGCCTATCCAAAAAGGGGAGTCTAGCATGGCCCCGTGCCAAAATGAAATCACGAGCAGAGCCGGCTGCGGGGATTGGGCGAAGGAAGGCAGGCAATTAAATCGTCCTGGTTTTGACCTCGGCGGGAGGATTGCAGTATGTTACTTGGCTTCGACACGATAAGCGGACATCTATTTTTCGACGACTCGTCTGGATGACTAGTCAGACGGGACCTGACGCGCGAGGCAATCTCGCCGGGGAGCAGATTTCAAGGAGCGCCTTTCCGATGGCAGGCACAAATGAAGCGGCAGTGAAGTTGATCAAGAAGACGTTGAGTGGGCGGATCGACGCGGCGCTCAGTGAGCACGTGCAGGCGACAGAGCGCTGGGCGGGGTACGTCCGCCTCTTCTATCTCCTGCTTTTCTCCTTCGCGGCCGGGTGGGCGTGGGGCCAGCCGGGGCCGGGCCGCTTGATCTACCTGGGGATGGCGCTGGCATGGCTGGTGGAGATCCTCCTCCTGACGTTCTGGCAGAAGGGGGCGCCGAGTTCCGGACAGGTGATCGTCAACACGTTCCTCGATGTGACGATCATCAATCTCGGGCTGTTCGTCTGGTGGTGGCAGGGGCTCTTTCCTGCCGAGGGAAGTGGCATGTTCTACTGCTACTTCCCGTTGCTGGCGCTGGCGGCGAATCGGTATCGGATCGTTCTGGTCTTGTTGGTCGGAGTCTATGCCGGGCTCTTTTACGGCATCCTCTCGCTGGTGGCAGGGGCGAGTGCCGGATGGCGGCTGGCCGTGTTCGGGATCACGATCCTGGTCATGGTGATGGGTTCACGCCGACCCAAGCGGCTGGTGGGCGGGGTCTCGGAAGAGGCGGTCGATTCAGCCTATCAGCTGGGAGTCGACCATACGACCGTCAGGATGGCCGAAGAGTCGCACGCGCTGGTGCTGCCCCCGTCGATTGTCGAGTTGCCGGGTCTTTGGTGTACGGCCAAACACGGGCCGGGCGCACGGACCAACGGTGACTATTACCAGATTTTCGAGACTGCCGAAGGTCCCATTCTGGTGGTTGCCGAACTGGGAGGGGAAGACTTTGAAGCGTTGCGGGCAGTCTCCTCGCTTCATCAGGAGATGGCGCGAATCCTGGCTCGTGAAACGGAGCTGCCGGCGATCCTGCGGGCGGTCAACGCCTATGTAGTCAAGAAGTATCGGGGCCGGCGTTCCCTGGCGTGCCTGCTGGTCAGGTGGGAAGGGGAGGAGATGCGTTACATCAACGCGGGGCTCCTGCCGATGATCCAGATGAGCAAACCGCAGGGAGCGCAAGCGGTCAACCAGCATTCGCTTCCCGTGACGATGGCGGCGATTGGAACGACCGAGGCGATCGAACCGATAGAGTCGTTGGTGCCATTTCCGGTGCGCGATCTGATGATCGTCTACACAGACGGGGTCTTCGCCAAGCTGACCAGGGACCGCGAGACGGGAATCGCCGAGATCGAGGCGATGGCGGGGCGCTTCAGCGGGGGAGAGGTCAACACCCTCTGCCACCGGATCTTCGATTGCGCGCAGCCGGGCTTCGACCGCAATCCGGACGACAGCACGGTGATCGTCGTGCGGCGCCAACCGGAAGTGAAATCCGAGTAATTGTGAAGGAGGAAGCCTGGCTGGCGGGGAGAGCGGCCAGCCAGGCGCGCAATGCGAATCCTGGGAATCGAGAGTTCGTGTGACGAAACGGCGGCGGCGGTGGTGGAAGACGGCTGCCGGGTCCGGTCGAACGTCATCGCTTCACAGGTAGCGATCCATCAGCGTTACGGGGGAGTGGTCCCGGAGATTGCGTCGCGGGAGCATCTGGAGAAGATTGGAGAGGTGGTCGACGCGGCGCTGACCGAGGCGGGCGTGACGGTGGCGGAACTTGACGGGATCGCGGTGACCCAGGGGCCGGGGCTGGTCGGCTCGCTGCTGGTCGGGATCAACTTTGCCAAGGGGCTGGCCCTGGCGAGCGGGAAACCGCTGCTGGGCATCAACCACATCGAAGGGCACATCTACTCGGTCGCCTTTGAATTTCCACCGCCGGAGTATCCCGCCCTCGCCCTGGTCGTCTCGGGAGGCCATACCAACCTCTTCCTGATCCCGGAACCGGAGCGCTACAAACTGGTTGGGCGGACACGGGACGATGCGGCGGGGGAGGCCTTCGACAAGGTCTCGAAGCTGATCGGGCTTGGCTATCCGGGGGGGCCGGTGATCGATCGCCTGGCCCGGCAAGGCAACCGGCGAGCGATCCTCTTCCCGCTGGCGGAGATCAAGGATCCGGCTAATCGCCTCGACTTCTCGTTCAGTGGGCTCAAGACGGCCGTTCTGCGGACCGTGCGGGAGCGCCAGCTTCCGGAGGTCAAGGACCCCGCGACGGCCCCGCCGGAGATTTTGGACCTCTGCGCCAGTTTTCAGGACGCCGTCGTCCGGGCACTGGTGCGGAGTCTGCGCAAGGCGGCGGAGGAGTACCATCCGCGGACGATCCTCCTCGCGGGAGGGGTTGCCTGCAACAGCGGCCTCCGGGCGGCCGTCCAGTCGCTGGGGGAGACGCTGCGTTGCCCCGTCTACCTTCCCTCCCCGATCTTCACTACCGACAACGCGGCGATGATCGCGGCGGCGGCCTTTCCCAAGCTGCAGCGAGGGGAGCGGTCCCCCTGGGAGATGGGGCCGGAGGTCAGCTGGCGGTTGCAGAATGTCGATGTCGAAGCGCCCAATCGAAAGGTGCGCTATCGGTTGTGATCGAGCGGCGAGGGGAGGGGCGGAGGGGAGACTTGGCGGAGCGGATCATCCGGGTCAATATCGATTTCGAGGAGGTGCTCTACGGTCGTCGTCCGGTTCCGGCCTTCAACCGGGAGCTGGAGTTTCTCGCCTTCTGGTTGCAGGACGATCCGGTGCAGGTCCTGGGCAGCTACGACGATTCGTACCTCGCCTGGGTCGCCGAGATGACCGGGCGCCGCCCTCGGTTGACGCGCGAGCCAGCGACGGTCGACTGGTGGGGAGAGACGACCCGTCCCGGGATGGCCCGCCTCAACGACAAGGTGACCTGCTTTGCCTGGTGGTCGGCGCGCTACCCTCTCGAAGGCGCGATCTGCGCTTCTCGAGAGGATCTCGCCCGCCTCTACCGATCGGCGCCGGGCGCGTGGCTGCTCAAGAGTTCACGGGGAATGTCCGGGCGGGGCCATCGCCTGCTGGTGCGCGAGGACGATTGCCAGGCAGTGCCCGCGGATCTCTTCCCGTTGGTCATGGAGCCGCTGCGGGAGCGCATCCGCGACCTGAGTGCCCTCTGGCTCCCCGAGGAGGGGCGCTTTGTCGTCTACCCCAACATCGTCGACTCGCGGTTTCAGTGGCGGGGAAGCGTCTTCGATGGTCGGGAGGTCGACTATCCGAAAGACTGGATGGCGCACCTGATCGATCTGCAGCGAGATCTCGCGCGGCAAGGCTACG
>JBEIJP010000165.1:0-6414 GCA_040380245.1 Acidobacteriota bacterium
GCTCGTGCCCGAAGAGCTCTGTTTCGAGGAGCGCCTGTGGAATCGCCCCGCAATTGATCTTGATGAACGGGCGTGCCGCCCGTCGCGAGTTGAACTGGATCAGGCTGGCGATCAGCTCCTTCCCGGTGCCAGACTCTCCCTGAAGCAGGACGGTCGTCTCGCTGTCGGCGACCGAGATCGCCATATCGATGGCCCGTCGCAGCTTCGGGGAAGAGCCGATGATCCGCTCGCCGGCCCGCGCGTCGTTGAGCTGCCGCTTGAGGCGAATCACCTCGGTGGCGAGGCGATCCTTCTCCAGGGCGAGGGCCAGCTGGCTGGCGAGCCCGCTGAGGAGCTGCACGTGGTACTCGCTCAGCTTCGCCGGGTGGGCGTACCAAACCACGGCGAGAATGCCGAGCACCTTCTCTTTGACCGTCACTGGGGCGATGAGCGCCGTCTTCCCCTGGATGACGTGGGAGAAGAGGTAGCGGGCAATCGCCGATTGACGCGGATGGTCGAGCCGAAGGGGGCGTCGATGGGTGATCACCTCCTGGATCGCTTCGTGCTCGGGGAGCCGCAGGCTGCGCGCGACGCGGTAGCGCGCCTCGATCGATTTGCGCAGATCGAAGCCACGGCGTGCCCGCAGTTCGCCAAAATGGAGCAGCTCTCCGCCTCCGTCGAGAATCGCCAGGCAGCCGTAGTCCGCCTGGAGCAGTTCGAGCGCCCGATCGGTAACGAAGTCGCCGATCTCTCCGACATCGGTTCGGGTGCTGATGTCGTTGGAGAGTTCGAGCAGCAGCTTGGTCAGCTCGACCTCGCGCTCCTTCTCCTCATAGATCTGGGTGAACTGCAGCCCGATCGAGATCTGGCTCGCCAACCACTCGACCAGGCGGATTTCGCTCTGTGTCCAGGCGTGCGGTTCGTGGCAATAATGGAGTCCGAGCACCCCGAGCAGTTGATCGCGAAAGACGAACGGGGAGACGAGGACCGCCCGGGTCCCGATCAGCTGCAGCGTCGTGCGGACCCAGAGAGGGATCTGCGCGGCGCGGCTGTCATCGACGGAGAAGTGGCGTGCCTGGGGGAGGTAGCGCTGAATCGTCTCGAGGGGAACCAGTTTGGCGGGGATGTTGAGCCCCAGCCCTGACGTCAGGGACTCCTCCCCAAGATATTCGTGGCTGACGCGGTAGCCCCCCTCGTCGGTCGGGGTGATGATGTTGCAGCGGTCCACTCCCAACCGCCGCCCGATCTCGGTGACGGCCGTCTGCAGAAAACGGTCGATGTCGAGCAGCCCGGCGGCGTCAGGTTGCAGGTGCTGGAGGATCGAGTGGCGTGCCTCGACCAGGGCCAGCAGGCTGCCCTCGGTTCCCGATTCCTCCCGATCTTCCCGTCGCTCCATCAACTCCACTCCAAGGCTAGACGGGGATCGAGGTCACCGACCCGTAATCGTGCGAGAGCACCTTGCCGCCGCGACTTCGTGCTTCCGGGAGCCCGAGAACCTCGTTCCAGGAATGGCGAATCGGCAGGACCAGCTCGGCGGCCAGCTCTCCGACCGTCATTCCATCCAGGAACCGACGGTCGAACTCCCGAAAACTGTGCGGCGGAATCATGAGAAACTCCCCACGGTAGGCGTCGCGCGCGGCGAGGAAGTCGACCCCCGCCAGCAGGCCGGCGACGGTGATCTCGGGACCAAAGAAGGTGCTCGGGACCGCGACGACGTGTAGCCGCGTCCCGAGCCGCTGATTGAGCTCTTCGGCGGCTTGCCGCAGCATCGGGTAGAAGACCTGTCCCGTCACCAGGGTCCCATAGATCCGCTGGGCCCGTTCCAGCCCAAAGGTCCCCTTGCCGCGCATCCGTTCGAGCTGGCGCAGTCGCCGGGCGTGCGCCTCGAAGAACTGCCGGACCATCCCGACGCCATCCTCGATCTGGGGATAGGCGTCCTCGTCGGCCCCGCTGCCCCGCACGATGCGATAGTGCGATTGAGGCGGGATCGGCCGGCCGGCGCGAAGGTAGAACTCGTCCCCGAGGAAGGCGAAGGAGGTTCCGATCTCCCGGCGCAGCCGCTCCTGGATCGGTGTAACCAGATCGATGATCTCGCCGCAGTAGGCATCGGTCACCGGCACCAGTCGGTGGCGGTACTTGTGCCGCTCGGTGATCCCGAGGGGCACGATCGCCGTCGAGACGACGCCGGGATGCATCGCCGCCAGATCGGTGATCGTCTTGATCAGCTGCTCCCCGTCGTTGAGCGTCGGACAGAGCACGACCTGGGCGTGGATCTCGATCCCGTGCTCGATGAAGTGGCGCATCTTGGCGAGGACATCGTCCTGGCGGTCGATCCCCAGCAGGTAGGCCCGCAGCTCGAGATCGGTGGCGTGGACCGAGACGTACTGCGGGCTGAGCCGCTGCTCGATGACCCGGGTTGTCTCTCCCCTGGTCAGCGTCGTCAGGGTCGAGTAGTTCCCGTACATGAACGAGAAGCGAACGTCCTCATCGCGGACCCAGAGCGTCTCCCGCGAGCCTTCCGGATTCTGCTGGATGAAGCAGAAGACGCAGTCATTGCCGCATTGGCGCGGCTTCATCGGCTCGAAGTCGATGCCCCACGGCTCGCCATCTTCCTTGTCGACCTCGATCTCCCACTCCTCCCCGTCGGCCTTGATGACCTCGAGGACCAGCTCCTCCTCGCCGGCGGTGAGGAACTTGAAGTCGAGCGCGTCCCGGACCCGCTTGCCATTGACCGTCCAGACGCGGTCCCCTGGGACGAGACTGAGCTCTTCCGCGAGGGAGCCTCCCTCCACCTCGATGATCTTGATCCCTTTCGCCATACTATCCTGTCACCCGCGCCAGCTCCGCATCGATTGGCGAGTAGGGAAGACCCAGTGAATCCGCGACTCCCTGGCAAGTGATCTTTCCCCGGTAGGTGTTGATCCCATTCCGGAGGTGCGGATCCTGCGCCACCGCTTCCCGAAACCCCTGGTTGGCCAGCTTGATCGCGAAGGGGAGTGTGGCATTGGTCAGCGCGAAGGTCGAGGTCCGCGGAACCGCTCCCGGCATATTGGCGACGCAGTAGTGGAGGACCTCCTCGACGTAGAAGGTCGGGTTGCTGTGCGTTGTCGGCCGGGTCGTCTCGATGCACCCGCCCTGGTCGACGGCGACGTCGACAATCACAGCTCCCTTGTGCATTGTCTGGAGCCTATCCCGCGTCACCAGCCGTGGGGCCGACGCGCCCGGGACCAGTACCGCCCCGATCACCAGGTCGGCGTTGGCGATCGCCTCTTTGACGGTGTAAGGATTGGAGATGAGGGTCCGGATCTTGGCTCCGAAGATGTCGTCGAGGTAACGCAGCCGTTCGAGGTTGCGGTCGAGGACGACGACGTGGGCTCCGAGTCCGACCGCCATCTTGATCGAGTTGATGCCGACCACGCCGCCGCCGACGATCGCGACCTTCGCCGGCAGCACGCCCGGCACGCCTCCCATCAGCACACCCCGTCCCCCCTCCGGTTTGGTGAGGTAGTGGGCGCCGACCTGCACCGCCATCCGCCCCGCCACTTCCGACATCGGCGTCAGGAGCGGCAGATGGCCCGCGTCGGAGGTGATCGTCTCATAGGCGACCCCGATCACCTCCCGCTCGAGGAGGACCTGGGTCAGCCCCGGGTCCGGGGCGAGGTGCAGGTAGGTGAAGAGGATCTGCCCCGGCCGCATGCGCTGGTGCTCCGGACCAACCGGCTCCTTGACCTTGACGATCATCTCCGCCCGCTGCCAGACCTCGTCGGCGGTCGGCACGATCTGTCCGCTGGCGGCGAGGTACTCCTCGTTGGAGATGCCGCTCCCCTCTCCAGCCCCCGCCTCGACCAGCACCGTGTGGCCAAAATCGGCGAGCGTCTTGACCCCGGCTGGCGTCAACCCTACCCGGCTCTCGTTGTCCTTGATCTCTTTCGGTAATCCAATGATCATCTTCCCTCTCTCTCTTCTCTTCTTTTCTTTTCTTTTCTTCTGTTTTTTATCCAGCCACTTACTGGTTATCGATCTGGGCCTTCTGCAGCGTTCCACTGTAGTCGATGTAGATCGATTTCCATTCGGAGAAGATGTCGAGGGATGAGGCCATGGCGCCCTCGCGGTGGCCATTGCCGGTGCCCTTGGTGCCGCCAAACGGGAGGTGGACCTCGGCGCCGATCGTCGAGGAGTTGACGTAGAAGATGCCAGTGTTCATTCGCTCCATCGCCCGCATCGCGCGATTGACGTCCTGGGTATAGATCGAGGCGGAGAGGCCGTAGCGCACGCCGTTGCCGATCTCGATCGCCTGGTCGAGGTCATCACAGGGCAGGATGCTGACGACGGGGCCAAAGATCTCTTCCTGGGCGATGCGCATCGTCGGCGCGACATCGGTGAAGATGGTCGGCTCGATGAAGTAGCCGTGGCGCAGGTCGCCCCGGACGAGCCGCTGCCCGCCAAAGTGGAGGGTCGCACCATCTTCCTTCTGGCCGATCTCGATGTAGCCGAGGATCTTCTCCATCGCCGCCTGGTTGATGACCGGGCCGACGTCGACCTTCGAGCGGAGCCCATTCCCCAGACGCAGGGCGCGCGCCTTCTCGGTCAGCTTCTCGACAAAGGCGGCGTAGACCTTTTTGTGCACGGCGATTCGCGAGGCGGCGGTACAGCGCTGTCCAGACGTTCCGAAGGCCCCCCAGATCGTCCCCTCGACGGCGAGGTCGAGGTTGGCGTCCTCCATGACGAGGATGATGTTCTTGCCGCCCATCTCCAGCGAGCAGGTCTTGTCGTGGCGCGCCGCCTCTGTCGCGACGAGACGACCCGTCTCGGTCGATCCGGTGAAGGAGACCAGCCGCACGCCCGGGTGGCTCGCCAGCGGGGCGCCCGCTTCCTCCCCGAGGCCCATGACGATGTTGATCACCCCGGGGGGGACTCCTGCCTCGATCGCCGTCTCGACCAGGTGGACCGTCGAGAGCGGCGTGTCCTCGGCCGGCTTGATGACGACCGTGTTGCCGCAGATCAGGGCCGGCATCATCTTCCACGAGGGGATCGCCATCGGGAAGTTCCAGGGCGTGATCAGTGAGCAGATCCCGACCGGCTGACGCACGCACATCGCCATCTTGTTGGGCAGTTCCGACGGAGTGGTGTACCCATGGAGTCGCCGCCCCTCCCCGGCGGTGTAGAAGGTCATATCGATCGCCTCCTGCACGTCGCCGCGCGTCTCCGCCAGCACCTTGCCCATTTCACGGGTCATATCCTGGGCGAAGGACTCCTTCCGGTCCATCAGCAACTGGCCGAGCCGGTAGAGGATCTCGGCCCGTTTGGGCGCCGGCATCGCCTTCCATTTGGGATGGGCCGCGCTCGCCGCCTCGACGGCGGCGTGGGCGTCCTCCGACGTCGAGGCCGGAAAGAGTCCGATTACCTCGCGCTGGTCGGCGGGATTGCGATTCTCCATCCACTCGCCCCGCCGGGGGGTGACCCACTTCCCTCCGATGTAGTTGCGATACCTGGTCGGAGCGCTCGACTCCGTCGGTGTCGCCGCGGCTTTTCCCTTTCCCTTCTGGTTGGCTTGTTTTTTGCTGGTGGCTGACATCGTTCTGGCAAGTCCTTTCTATTTTGTTCTGCTGGTGCTGGTCGTTCTGAACGTGGTGGGAAGACTCGGCAGGGCTGTCCCGCCGGGGAGGAGATCCCCAATCCCGGCTATGGCACACGTACTCCGGGTGAGCTCGTCGGGAGCCCGGGCGATAGGGCGGGCTGGCCCGGAATCGGCCGCGGCGCCTTGACGGCCCCGGGCGGCTGGGTGTGGCAGAGCAGGCAACTGACCCGCGCATCGCGCCACTTGCCGGGATGCTTGTGTTGCAACTCCAGCGCGCCGAGCCGCTCCGGCGTATGGCAACTCAGGCATTGCGCCCGGTCTGTCACCGTCAGATGGACCGCCGGCTCGCTCGGCATGGCCTTGGCTCGGTTGCGGGTCGAAAGGTAGGTCAATCCACCAACGACCGCGACGATGAGCAGGAGAAAGAGAAGATCACGTGATTTCATGCTGGCCTACCTTACCTGTACCCCGCCAGGCTGGTCACTCGCCGGGCAACCTCGGGACTGCTAAGCTAGGACTGTAGCAAATCGGACAGCTGGAATTCAATCGACCCCGCCGGCTTCTCTTCACCCGTCAGGGCTTTTGCAAAGTGGATCATGATTGATTCGGGCTGACAAAACATAGAGGAGACCACATCTGAGCAACCCCTGAAATAAGCCTTTTATTTTTGGACCACGGTCTGTTTACGCCAGAGACAAGCAGGAGGGGCGCTTCAGCTTCCGCCCTGAAGGGGCGGCGCATACCAGCCCAGGGCAACGCCCTGAGTACAGTCAACCGTGTTCCCCGGTGTTCTGAAGGAACGCCGCATATTCTTGAATAGAGGGGCATCTGCCCAATCCCATCCGTTGCGGCGTTCC
>JBEIJP010000166.1:0-6380 GCA_040380245.1 Acidobacteriota bacterium
CCTGACGCAACGGCTCTTTTTCTTCCTGGAAAAAGAAGCGATCGAGGATCAGATAATCGAAATGAGAAGAAAGATCTGCAAAGGAGAGACGATGATTGAACGAATTCAGTCGACGAGCCGCGTCGAGAGAGGTGCGAGCTGCACGGATCCACGGCTTGGAGAGCAAGTCTACGATTACTACAATGGGGTGTTGGAAGCGGATGGAGTCCGACGGTTTGAGCAGCATCTCATTCAGTGTGCGTATTGTGAAAAGGTGGTCTTCGAGTTGGATCACATCTTCTTTACCTTGGAGGAGGCGGAGATGGAGCGAAACTCGATACCTCCCAAACCAGATCGCCTTCGGGTTGAGCCGATTCAGCGGTTGCGATCGAAGCGGTCCTGAATGCGGCCAGGTTGATCGATCGAGGGTGTTTTTGGCAAGAGGAGGAAAAGAACAGGTGAGATGGATGTGGCCTGGCGGATCGACCGCTGGGCCATTTTTCCATGGAAGGGAAGAACGGGCCGCTTGAATTGGGGGAAAGGGATGGCGCAGAGTATCTGCGGAAAGGCAGAAGCTGCCTGGTGGGCAGGAGGAATGATGGGGAGGCAGGGATGCGAGTTTTGACAGTGTCGGAGATGCGGGAGATGGACCGGCGAACGGTCGAGGAGTGCGGGATATCTGAGGCGACCCTCATGGAGACGGCGGGGATGCGGGTCCTCGAGGGCATGGGGGAGGAGGGGCTGGTCATTGCCGGAGGGGTGTTTGCCGTCTTCTGTGGAAGAGGGAACAATGGGGGAGACGGGGCGGTGCTGGCTCGGCATCTCTGGCTGCGGGGGGCAGCTCGGGTGGAGGTCTTCCTGTTGGGGAGAGTGGCGGACATCAAGGGAGAGGCGCGCCAGAATCTGGAGATACTGCCCCGGCTCGCGCAAGGGGAGGGGCGTGAGGGCCGGCTGCGATTTCGGGAGATCGATGGGTGGGATTCGGCTTGGGAAGATCGATGGTCGGGTGGAGTGCTGGTCGATGCCTTGTTGGGGACGGGAGTGACGCGCGAGGTCGAAGGGGCGATGCGGGAGGTGATCGAGGGGCTCAACCGGCTGAGCGCGCGAGGGGTGAGAGTGGTCTCGATCGATCTTCCTTCCGGGCTGGCCGGGGATCGGGAGACGACGGACGGGCCACACGTCCGGGCCGAGGTGACGGTGACATTGACGGCGCCGAAACCGGCCAACGTCTTGCCGCCAGCGGCGGGGAGCAATGGGCGTTTGCTCGTCGCGACGATAGGGACGCCGGATTGGTTGATCTCCCGGACGTTGGGAGCGCCGGCGCTGTCGGTGGTCGAAGAGGCGGAAGTGAAGAGGTGGCTGGAGCGGACCGCACGCAGTTGGGTAGCCCATAAGGGCGAGGTGGGACGGGTGCTCCTGGTGGCTGGATCGAGAGGGAAGACGGGAGCGGCGGCGATGTCCGCGAGAAGCGCCCTGCTGGCGGGGGCAGGATTGGTGACGGTGGCCACCGCGGCCTCGGTTCAAGGATGGTTGGTCGGACAGGCGGGGCCGGAGGTGATGACGGTGGGGGTAGCCGAGACTCCCGCTGGGGGACTGGCGTTGGGGGCCCTGGACGAGCTGCTCGATCTGGCGGGAAAGCAGACGGTGGTGGCGGTTGGGCCCGGTCTGCTCTCAGCGGAGGACGAGTCGCGGTCCTTGCTGCATGCGCTGGTTGAGGGGCGGCGGACGCCACTGGTTCTCGACGCGGACGGGCTCAATGGGCTCTCCCCCTGGCCGACGGAGTTGCAGGGGGACGAGGAGCGGCCGATTGTTCTGACCCCGCACGTGGGAGAGATGGCCCGGTTGCTCGGTACATCCACGTCGAACATTCTCTTCGATCGGGTTGGAAAGGCGCGTGAGTTGGCGGTTCGACAGCGGCTGATCGTCGTTCTGAAGGGGGCGCGAACCTTGATTGCCGCGCCGGATGGTAAGGTCTGGGTCAATCCGACGGGGAATCCGGGGATGGCGACTGCGGGGGCGGGGGATGTCCTGACGGGGCTGTTGGCAGGACTGTTGGCACAGTCGGCTGGCGTCGCTCCGACGGTCGAGGCAGTGGTCGCCGGGGTCTACCTGCATGGGCTGAGCGGGGATTTTGCCGCGATAGAGCAGGGGGAGCGAAGCTTGCTGGCCACAGATCTGCAGCGGTTCCTCCCGCAGGCGCTGCAGGCGGTGGCGGGAGATGGGCGCGTCGGGAGGCGAGCCGGCTCCCCATCGATTCGATTTCTTGGAGGGGAGAGATGATCTCGACTGGAGAGTATCTGACTCACTCCCCGGAGGAGACCTTTGCCCTGGCGATGGCCCTGGGGGAGTCGCTCGAGTCATCGACGCTGTTGCTGCTGAGGGGAGACCTGGGGGCGGGCAAGACGATCTTTGCCAAGGGTCTGGCCGCGGGGCTCGGCATCGATCCGGCCGAGGTGACGAGCCCCACCTACACGATTCTCAATCGCTATGAGGGGCGGCTGACCCTCTACCATCTCGACCTCTATCGACTGACAGGATCGTTCGAGGAGTTAGAGTCACTGGGATGGGAAGAGTGGATGGCCGAGCCCGGAGTGGTGATCGTTGTGGAATGGCCGGAGCGATTGCCCTCGATGCGATATTCTGACCTCTTCTCCGGGAGGATCTGTCAGGTTGAGTTGACCGATTTGGGTGGCGAATCGCGGCGCGTTTCGATCGTCCTCTCTGAAGAGGGAGGGGAGCGGCGGTGAGTAACGAGCGGGAGAGGAGAGGCGAGTGTTGACGCTGGAGACGCCCATCGTGGAACTGGCGGGACATGGTTTGCCGAGGGTCGGTCGGAAGACGGCTGAGCATCTGGCAGCAGAGATCGCCGCGCTGCAGGGCCGGCTCGATCCGGCGGGCGCGACGGTCGAGGACCTTCTCCACTACCTCCCGATGCGCTACGAGGACCGCTCCAACTTGACCCGCGTCGCACAGTTGAGCGAGGGGGTCGAGGCCTCTGTCGAGGTGGTCGTCCGCGTCGGAGGGTTGATTCCACTTAAGGGAGGACGGCTGAAGCTCTACGAGTTCTGGGCGTCCGATGGGGAGGCACAGATTCGCGCTTTCTGGTGGAATCAGATCTATCTTCAGCGGGTCTTTCAGCGTGAGACGCGGGTCATCCTCTTTGGACAATGGAAATGGAATCGCTACAAAGGGGTCTATGAGGTCGAGAATCCAGACTATGAGATTCTCCCGCCCGCCACCAACCCGTCCCAGGGCGTTCTGGAGGAGACAGAGAGCGAGGCGATTCACACCGCTCGACGAGTCCCTGTCTACCGGAAGCTCGGAGAGTTGCGGACGCGGCAGTTGCGATCGATCTTCTATCATCTGCTCGCCCAGATTCCGGTGCCGATCGAGGAGAACCTGCCCGGCGATCTCGTCGCGCGCTGTGGCCTGCCGGGTCGCGACCAGGCGCTGCGGGAAGTCCACTTTCCCGGAGAGGGAGGGACGATCGAGGACTACAATCAATCCGCATCGGAAGCCCATCGTCGGTTGATCTTCGAGGAGTTCTTCTGGCTGGCGATCGCGCTCGGCATTCGGCGCGAGGATCGGGTCCGGGAGCCGAAGGGCGAGCGGATCGAGCTGACCGAGCGGATACGGGAGGCCGTCCGCGCCATCCTGCCCTTCGCCTTGACGGCAGCGCAACGGCGCGTGGTCGGGGAGATTGTCACCAATATGGCGGGGGATGAGCCGATGAACCGGCTGCTGCAGGGGGATGTCGGCAGCGGCAAGACGATCGTCGCCCTGCAGGCGATGGTTGTCGCGATCGAGAATGGCTATCAGACGGCCATGATGGCGCCGACAGAGATCCTCGCCGAACAGCACGCGCGGACGATCACCCGACTCGTCGAGGGCCGTCCCTACCAGGTGGCTCTGCTGACCGGCAGCCTCAAGGCGAAGGAGCGGCGCGAGATTCTTGCCAGGCTGGAGGGAGGGGAGATAGATCTGGTCGTCGGGACGCACGCCCTGATTCAGGAAGGGGTCAATTTCAGCAAACTGGGTCTGGTGGTGATCGACGAGCAGCACCGGTTTGGTGTGCTGCAGCGGGCGGAGATTCGGCGTCGCGGGCTCAATCCGGATGTGCTGGTCATGACGGCGACTCCGATCCCGCGTTCTCTGGCGATGACGATCTATGGCGATCTCGATGTCTCGGTGATCGATGAGCTTCCCCCGGGACGAACTCCTGTCCGGACGCTGGTTCGCGGAGATGACCGGCGCGATCGGATCTACGGATTTATCCGCGACCAACTGGCGCTGGGACGGCAGGCCTATGTCGTCTATCCGATCATCGAGGAGTCGGAGAAGCTCGACCTGCGCAACGCGACGGAGATGTACCACCATCTTCAGCGGGACATCTTCCCCACCTTCCGATTGGGCCTGCTGCACGGCAAGCTCAAGTCGGCCGAGAAGGAGGAGGTCATGCGGGCGTTCGTGCGCCATGACCTCGATCTCCTGGTGGCGACGACGGTGATCGAGGTCGGGGTCGACGTCCCCAATGCGTCGGTGATGTTGATTGAGCACGCCGAGCGGTTTGGCCTCTCCCAGCTCCATCAATTGCGGGGGCGGGTGGGGCGCGGGGCGGCGGAAAGTTACTGTATCCTCCTGACGCAGGACGTCAAGACCAAGGTCGCCCAGGCCCGTCTGCAGGTCATGGAGGAGACCAATGATGGATTTCGGATTGCCGAGAAGGATCTCGAGCTGCGTGGGCCTGGAGAGCTGATGGGGACTCGCCAATCCGGAATCCCCACCTTTCGGATCGCGCAGCTCGTTCGCGACCGGAGCCTGCTCGAGACGGCCCAGCGGGAGGCTCAGTTCTACCTGACGGAACGGACCCTCACGCGCGAGACGTGTCAAATGGTCGAGCGGGTCAGGCGAGATCCACGTTATGGGCTCGTTCGAATCGGCTGAGAGGAGACGTCGATCGAGAAATGCCTCTTACAGGATAGGCGTTGGCGGGTTGAGTCGGCCAGTATCGTGGAGGACGAGGCGTCCTTCTCGGCAAAGGGCCTCGATGATCGTCCGAAGCTCGGCCTCTCGAAGACGACGCTCCTCGGCGGTGGCGCCGGGAGGGCTGAGCGGGGGGATCGCGTGGCGGTCGAGGATCCAGCCAACCATGCCGGAGCGTTGATCCACGACGGTGATGGCCAGTTGAAGTGGCGTGTAGCGGTCCGGGAAGGCGGCGACGATCTGACAGAGGGCGTCGGCCAGGTCGCTGGCATCCACGTCGAGGGGGGAAGAGAGTGTGAGGGGGGCCGGACGTTCGATGGAGGGGGGCAGGTGATAGGTCCCCACCAGGCCGGCCGCGACCTGTTGCTCGTAGAGGAGGAGGGTGCAGACGGCGTCGAGAGCGGCATAGCGCAACTGCGACTCGGTCAGCGGACGCTGGCGCCAGTCGCTGCGCTGTTCGGCCTTCTCCAGGTCGAGCCCGAGATGGCGGAGGGAGAGGTCGCGAAGACTGTTCCGCTTCTCACCGCTGCGGCGGGCGGCGAGCATGGTATCGTGAACGGGCGAAGTCTGAATTCCATAGTGCCGAGCCAGTCGGACGGCGTCATAGGACGCATTGTGGATCGCCTTGACTTGCAATCCCCATTCGAGGGGGGCACGAAGGGGTTCGGGATCGAGCGGTGAGAGCAGGTCCAGGATGGCCACGGTTATCCCTGCCTCTTCCCGAAAGCCAAGTTGGATGATCGAGATCCGTTCTTCGGCTCGTTTCCACCAATCGATCGTCTCGAGGTCAAGGGCGATCACGGGAACGTTCGACAGCCGTCCAAGTATCGCCGCGAGCGAGGCGGGATGGTCGATATACTCGATGCGGTGAGCGGTGATCATCCGGTGTATCATAGCGCAGCGTGCCCCTTCCGCAACATTCGATCTGACTCGGCCAGATGGAGGGGCGGCCTGTGGCGCCAGCGAGGAGCCCCATTGTCCCGCTCCCCTGCTCGCGCAAGGGGCCGCTGGGCAGGTGTGAACAGAATAGATAGAAAGGACGGACCGATGCAGAGTGAGCAGAATCGACCAGCGCGTCTGGTGCAGATCGAGACGCGCGCAGTCCCGCCTCCCCCTTCCGAGTCCCGGATCTTCTTCAATAAAGCCTACATCGCCTACCGCAAATCACTAGCCTTCTTCCACTCTGCCTCGGCGTATGGAACCGCGCGGCGTTGGCTTCTCTCCACCTTTCTTCCGGACACCGTCCTCTATCGATGGCAACCGTACCGCAAGGGATCCTGCAATCGGTGCGGAATGTGCTGCAAGATCGTCCTGCGCTGCCCCTTCCTTGACGAGGATGGCCAGCACACCGCCTGTCAGATCTATACGAACCCACGCCACGTTCCGCCCCCCTGCCTGACCTACCCACTCGACCCGCA
>JBEIJP010000167.1:0-6364 GCA_040380245.1 Acidobacteriota bacterium
CCTCCGCTCATCCGTCCGATCAGAAACTGTGGATTGCCGGGGCGGATGTTGAGCTTGCCGATATACCGTTTGGTCTCCTGCGATTCGCGTTGGGCCATCACCCGCCCCCGCTCGACCAGTGCCGACACATTGGCCAGCGTGACATTGGTGGCCATCGAGAGGTTGAGGCAGAGCCCGGTCCGCTTCCGATCCTCTGTCAGCAGGCCAAGCCCCCTTGCCGACCGCTTGCGCCGGGTGGGTCGGGTGAAACCGCTGACCGTGCAGCTCGATCTCACCGCTGGTCGCCGGGGCCGCCCCGAAGATCGCCTCGAGAACCTCGGTCCTCCCCGCCCCGGCCAGACCGGCAATCCCGACCACCTCGCCGGCGCGAACCTCGAAGCGGATCCCCTCGAAGACCGGCGGACGGCTCAAGCCGTCGACCCGCAACCGCACCGGCCCCAGCGCTGCCTTCCGTGGAGGAAAGATCTCCTTCAACTCCCGCCCCGCCATATGGCGGATCATCGTGTCGGTGTCGATCGATCCCCATTTCCCCGTGAAGACCGCGCGACCATCCCGAAGGATCGTCAATTGGTCGGCAATCGCCGCCAGCTCCTCGATGCGGTGGGAAATATAGATGATCGCCAGACCTCTGGCGCGCAGCTGCCGGATCAGCGTGAAGAGGTCTTCGACCTCGTGGTTGGTCAGCGACGAGGTCGGTTCGTCCATGACGATGATCCGTTTCGCCTCGACAATCGCCCGGGTGATCTCCACCAGTTGCCGGTTGGCGGCGCTCAACTGCCCCACCTTTGCCCGTGGATTGAGCGCGAATCCGTACTCGTCGAGCAGTCGCTGCGCCGCCTGATTGAGCTGCCGGTTGTCGATCCAACCCCAGATCCCAGCCCGTCGCGGCTCGCGGCCCAGAAAGATGTTCTCCGCGACGGTCAGGTGCGAGGCGAGGGAGAGCTCCTGGTAGATCATAGCGATCCCGGCGCGCAGGGCCTCACCGGGGCGATCGAACCGGACCGCGGCGCCATCGATCCGGATCTCGCCTCCATCTGGCTGATGCACCCCCGCGAGGATCTTCATCAAAGTCGATTTGCCCGCCCCGTTCTCCCCGACGAGGGCGTGCACCTCCCCGGCCCGCACCGCCAGATCGACGTGCGCCAGGACAGTGTTGCCCGCAAACGACTTGCTGATGCCGCGCATCTCCAGCGCCGCGACCTGCCTCTCCATCTGGCTGCTCTCTCCACCAAGACGTTACGGCGTCTTGATCAATTGCTGAACTTCCGGAGACTCCAGGTTCTCTTTGGTCAGGAGGACGACTCCGGTGTCGATGCGACGCGCCGGTTCCCGCCCGTCCAGCTTCTCGAGGATGGTGCGGACTCCCTCATAGCCCATTTTGAAAGGGTTCTGGACGACGAGCGAGTCGATCGAGCCATCGCGCACCTGGGCGACGAGGTCTGGCGTCGAGTCGAAGCCGACCAGCACGACCCGGTTCGAGAGCCCCCGCTGCCGAATCGCGCGGACCGCTCCGACCGTCGACGACTCGTTCGAGGCGAAGAGCCCATTGAGATCCGGATGGCTGGTCAGCATATCCTCGGCGGTCGAGAGCGACTTGGCGGCATTGGCTTCACCGTAGAGCCACTGGACCACCTGGATTCCCGGGTAGGCTGCCTTGATCCGCTCGTTGAAGCCCTCCTCCCGCTCGTCTGTCGAGACGGAGCCCTTCTTGACCCCGAGGATGGCCACTTTCCCGGCTCCCTTGAGCTGGGCACCCATCCGATCGGCGGCGAGCGCGCCCCCCGCCCGATTGTCTGTCGAGACGTACGAGAGATACTTGTCGGTCGAGATTCCGGAATCGAAGATCGTTACCGGGACGCCCTCCCGTTGGGCCCGCTGTACCATCGGGACCAGCGAGTCCCCGTGCGAGGGGGCCAGGACGATCCCATCGACCCGTCGGTTGATCGCGTCCTCGACGATGTTGATCTGCCCGCTGATGTCTGTCTCGGACGCCGGACCCTTCCAGTCGATCTCGACTCCGAACTCGGCGCCCGCCGCGTCGGCGCCCGCCTTGACGGTCAGCCAGAAGGAGTGCGAGACCCCTTTCGGAATGACAGCGATGACGCGCTTCTTCGGGCCTGTCTCCTTCCGTTGGCAGGCGAGACTTCCAAGAGTTGCCACGCCCAGCAGCAGGATGGCCAGCACGGACAACCCCCGATTCTTGATTCGCAAGCTCGTCGACATCTTCAACATAAATTGTGGTCCTTAATTATGATCCTTCCATTCCCAGTGCGTCCCAGTAGGCGTCGTTGCGGCGTGGGGCCTCAGACAAAGACGCCCACCCCCTTCAGATAGTCGTCCGCGAACCGATCCGTGGCAAAGGCGCGGGGGACCTCGGCGAGGGATCGATAGCGGTGCGTAATGAATCGGGAGACGTCGATGCGGCCCTCGCTCAGCCAGCGCAGCGCCTGCTGGTAGATCGCGGGTCGTCCGACGGGATCGACGGCCCCCGAGGCTCCGGTCGGAGCCACCAGGGTCGGTTCGATGAACTGAATGCGGTTGAGCACTCCCAGGTCGACTCCGTGATGCCCGTGGCCGTAAAGGACGACCGTCGCCTGCTTACGAATGATCGCCGGGATGACCGGGAAGAGCTGCGCGATGCCGGCCGATTCGATCAGGCAGTGGATCATCTCTCCCCCTGTCCACTCGCGTACCGCCTCGACCAGGTCTTCAGACCTGGGATCGATCACCGTTGCCCCGTACTCTGCCGCCAAAGCCCGCCGCTGCGGGTTGGGCTCCGTCACCAGCACCAGCCCCTCGAACCCGAGAACCTGCCGGAAATACTGCGTGAAGAGCAGCCCTGCCGGCCCGGCCCCACAGATCAACACCGAACGGATCGGTCGCTCTCCGCCAAACTGATAGCGCGCGTTGGCCCGCTGGAGCATCTCCCCCGCATGGGCGATGCAGCCCAGCGGCTCCGTCAGGGCCGCCTGATCGATCGGGAGGTCGCTCTCGATCCGTACGACATTGACGGCTGGCAGGGCGACAAACTCGGCGAGGGCGCCCTGGAGCCCGGTGATCCCGTGTTCACGGTAACTCGCACACTGATGGGTGTGACCCGTCAGGCAATACTCGCACGGTTCGAGCCGCTGACTGTAGCAGTTGAGCCCCTGATCGACGACGACGCGATCCCCCACCCGCAGGTCATGCACTTCGCGCCCCGTCTCGACGACGATTCCGCTGAACTCGTGCCCCATGATCAGTGGTCGCACCTCGAAGGGGATCGGACGTCCCGCTTCGTCGCTGGTGTAGTTGGCGTGCCCACCATAGATGTGAAAATCGGTGCCACAAAGCCCGACTCCCCCGACTTGAAGACGTACTTCCCACGGTGCGAGCGCCGGGAGCGGCAGCTCCCGCAACTCCAACCGCTCCACTCCACACAGCGCCAGTGCCTGCATCGTTGATCCCCTTTCGCCTGCCAGGTCCCTCTCCACCTAGACGTCCAGATCCCGCAAATCCAGCCGATTGGTCGCCTGCAACGTCTCGAAACGCGCCATCGTCTCGGCGATTCCCGTCGCCATCGAGGTGCGGGGAATGCCCCCCAGCGCACGCTGAATGGCGGTATCGTCGAGTTCGGACGGCATGGCGATGGGGATGTCGTCAAAAGTGATCTTTCCGGCCGCGCTCGGGGCGATCCGCTCGATCTCCCGAACCACCTCGGCGATCGCCACCGTCTCCCCGTGCAGATTGAAGACGTGCGCGCCCGGCAGGTCGACCGTCGCCGCCCGGATGAAGGCGTCGGCGCAATCGGCAATATACAGAAAGTCTGTCTTCCCGCCAAAGCGGATCCGGAAGGGGCGACCGACCACTGCCGCCTTCATCGCCTTGGTCGGATCCGAGGTCATGCCGGAGTCCCGGCCGACGCCATAGACGGTCAGGGGGCGCAATCCCGCGCTGTCCACCCCGTGGTCGAGATGGAAGACCCGCGCGTTCTCCTCATTGCACCGCTTGAAGGCGCCGTAGTGGGTGGTCATCCCGCCCGCTTCGCGCTCGGTCACCGCCACACCCTCCTCCGCGACGCCAAAGACCGCCGCCGAGCTCGCGTAGGCGATCCGTCGCACCTGGCCCCGTGATTGGCGCGCCGCCTCGAAGATGTTGATCGTCCCGACCACATTGACCAGTGCGCCCAGACGCGGATTGGCGCGACACGTCGGCACCTGCAACCCGGCGAGGTGAATGATCTGCTCGATCCCCCGGTCCTGCACCAGCCCGACCAGAAACGCCTCGTCGGTGATGTCGCCGGTGACGAAGCTGACCTTGGCCATCTCTTCCTCGTCCATGATCAGGCGCCATCGCTGCGGGTCTTCGCTCTGGTCGAGCGCGACCACCCGACCTCCCGCCGCCAGCAATCGCTTGACCACCCACGCCCCGATAAAGCCGTGCGCCCCTGTCACCAGAAAGGTCGATTCTGTCCTAACTTCCATATGCTACCTGTTCGCGGGTTGACGGATCCGCCTCCCCGTACGCTGTCGATTCCTTTACAAGAAATTTAGCCACCCAGATGTCCAGGATGCCGCTCCCGCCGAGTCCTGCCGAAAGTCCGGGTCCCGGACCGTCTGTCGATCCGGAGCCCCTTTCCGCCCCTTACCTGAGACCGACTCGCTTCTCTTTCTCGATTGGGAGGCATCCTGGCCGGCGCCGAACGGAGGCGAGATCGCCGAACCTTCCCGGCGTTCTGAAACGCCAACCTCTCCGTCTGCCGTCATTGACCGGGCGCATCATAGCAAGGGATGGCTCAATTGAAAATGGAAAGCGGCTCCCGTCCGGGCTTTTCACTCGACGTTCGGGTTCCATTTCACGGGTGGGGTGTTGCGTCGCCGCGGAATTTGATAGCATCCGAAATCTTCACTCCCGTCTGCTTCCGGAGATTGCGGGGGTGGATCGGGGGAGAGCACTGCCGATGGACGCCAGCAGCGGGGAACCTGAACAGAATGAAGATGCGCGAATCGCCGGTGCTCCATCGCGATCGAGATGGACGTGTCGGCTCGCCGTACTTCTGCTTCTCGGCACGGGAGCCTTTGCCGCCTTCGCCCAGACTGCCCCACCACCCCCCGCGCGGCGCCCCCGTCTCGCGCGACCGCCGTCGTGCTCGACCGAGCTCGAGATTCGTCGACTGCAGCGCAGCCTGCAGGAACGCGGTCTCTATTCCGGTTCTCTCTCCGGACGGCTCGATCGTGCCACCCGAGACGCTCTTCGACGCTATCAATTGATCGTCGGCCTGCCGCAATCCTCCCATCCAGACCAGGAGACCTGTCGTCAGCTGACCGCCTCCGCTGCGTCGACAGGATCGCTCACGCCAACTCAGGGCGCTGCCCGTCGGGTCGACAGTTCCCTCTCACCGACCACCTGGCAGTCCCTCGCCGATTCGCCCGGCGCCGTCACTCGCACCGGTCAAGCCGTCAGCCAAACACTGGAGGAGAGGGTCACCAAGGGTACCCGGAAGGCATCCGAAGAACTCGAGCATACCGCGCAACGCTCGACGACCGCCCTCATTGGTCGCGCCGACTCCCGCATCCTTCGCGACGTGCGCCAGTTGCTCGGGGAGGACCCCCGCACCGCTTTCTGGCCTGCCTCTGTCGAGCAAGGGGTCGTCACCCTCAAGGTCCCGAGAGGCAGCCGACGTGACCCGACCCCGATCGTGGAGGCCATCCGTCGAATCGCGGGCGTGAAGTCTGTCTTCCTCATCCTGTTCTGATCCCTGAGACAATTGGTTCATTTCATTGCGGCCTCTTCACCCAGCCGACGGAACGCATCTCGATGCTGCCCAGGTAGAGGTGATCGTCGAACTCATTGACACTGGTGATCGTCGTGTACGTTGCGGATCTCTCCCGCAGGTTGTACTTGACCTGGCCGTTGGCGTCGAGCCCGATGATCCAGCCGGTCTTTTCCTGAATGGCGCTCTTCAGCCTCTCCGGCAGTCGGAAGAGCAGCTGGCGCTGGAACGGGCTGCCAGCCAGCCTTTCGAGCAGATCACTCCTCGGTGCCGGAATCGCCACCCAGAAGACCCCCTCGCCGTTGTACGAAAGGTTGTCGCAGTATCCGGGCAGCCCGTCGATGAACAACTCGCGAGTGCCTGCCTTTGGCCCCTTCAGCCAGTACCTGACGATCCGCGCGGCAAGGGTCTCGTTGACCAGCACGAAGGCCTCGCCGGGGCCGAGGGCGACTCCATTGGCGAAGAGCAGGTGATCCAGGACGACCCGTGTCTCTCCCGTCGCCGGATCGTGGCACAGGAGCCGTCCGGTCGCCCGTCCCTCCCAGAAATCGTTGATCCAGTGGTGCTGGTCGAAGCGCTGCGAGGCATCCGTAAACCAGATCTTCCCGTCCG
>JBEIJP010000168.1:0-6329 GCA_040380245.1 Acidobacteriota bacterium
AGTCCATGGCCGGCATCATTCCACCGACGACCTTTCCGCCAGGCACACTCTTGGTGACGCCAGTCCGGGCCGTGATGACCACCTGATCGCCGATGGTGATGTGTTGGTTGGTGCCGATCTGGCCGGCGATGATGCAGCGACGCCCGACGCGAGTTCCGCCGGAGAATCCGGCGAGCGCGGCGACGACCGTGTCTTCGCCAATCTCGACATTGTGTCCCAGCTGGATCAGGTTGTCGAACTTGGCTCCGCGCCGAATCCGCGTCTCTCCAAATCCGCCACGATCGACACAACAGTTGGCTCCCAGCTCGACGTCATCCTCGATCACCACCCGCCCGACCTGCAGCAGTTTGACCTGTCGACCCTCTTCATCCGGCGTAAAGCTGAAGCCATCCGCCCCGATGACCGTTCCACTGTGAATCCGACAACGGGCGCCAATCGAGGTTCCGTCGTAGACGGTGACATTCGGGAAGATCTCCGTCTCCGGGCCGACCTCGACCCCATCTCCAAGGACCACCCCCGGGTGGAGCGTCACCCGATCCCCGATCCGACACCCCTCTCCAATCGTCACCCGGGGATAGATCGAGCACTCGACTCCCAGTTCCGATCCCTCGCCAAGGACGAGGTCCGGGCAGACGCCCCGGGGCTGGTACGGTCGCTGGTAATAGAGCGCAATCGCCCGCGCGAAGGCCAGCTTCGGATTGGGGGTGAGGAGGAGGTTCCGCTCGGCGAGACGCGGATCGTCCGCCAGGGCAGGCGGCACCAGAAAGGCCAGCGCCTCGGTCGTCACCGCTTCCGCCAATCGTGCCGCGTCGGCGACGAAGGTCACCTCCCCTGCTTGCACCGAAGAGAGCGACGAGACCCCGACGACCTCGGCGGAAGCGTCTCCCCGCGTCGTCGCCCCCACCTGCTCGGCGAGCTCTCCCAATGGGATCTTCTTCGACATGGCTGATCCCTCCGCGAACGCTGCCCCATTCCCGGGGCGAGAAAGAAAATCGGCACGAGAGAGAACCGAAGTCGCTCCGGCTCTCTCTCGTGCCAGTCTCTCGTGTTCTCGACTTCAGGCGGGCTTCCCTGGCCGGTGGATCCTACCCGGCGGAAGCGCCCTTCCATCCCCTGGCGGCCAACGGCTCCCTACTTGGCGGGTGGAGGATTGGCCTTGTTGTACTCTTTGATGAAGTCCTCGGTGACATTGGTGTTGGGAGAGGCAAAGATCAGGACTCCCGCCTGCTGTGCCGCTCCTCCCTCCAGCACCATGATGATGCCACGGGCCTGGCAGTACTGCTCCAAAAAGCGCCCCACCTTCTCATAGACGGGTTGGGAGACCTCCCCCAGCCGCTTCTGGCCGAGTGCCTCGTAGTCCTCAGCGCGCCGCTTGAGGGTCTTCTCCTTCTCCGTCGCCTCTTCGACCCACTGGTTGCGCACCTGGACGCTGACCGTGCTGCCCTGCGTCTGGATCTTGTTCTTGAGATTGTTGACCTCTTCCTCGAGGGCCTGAATCTCCTTCTTCTTGGGCTCGAACTCGGCGTTGAGGGTCTCCAGTCGCAGCCGCAGCTCATCGATGCCAGTCCGGAACTGGGCGGTATCGATGTAGGCGACCTTCCCCTCCGCTCCCGTTCCGCCGGCCTTCGCCGCCGCCGCTCCAGCGGCCGGGGTCGCCGGGGGGGTGGGCGTCTGGCTCCAGGCCACGTTCGTCACCAAGACTGCCAGCACAACAGCACACAAATGCTTCATCATCTTCTTCACGCTCCTTTTGTCCATTCCAAGATTTCTGTCAATGTTCTCTGTCTGGTCTGTCGGGCAGATCGACCGTCCTCTTCATTCCTGATCGAAGGGAGTTCGATACCCACCCTTTGCAGTGCAATCCATTCCGTAGCGCCACTCACTTCTTTGACCGACCTGCCTACTCAGGGCTTGGCCGGCGTGGCCGGCTTGGCCGGTGCCGCCGGTGGCTGGAAGGGGTTGGCCTTGTTGTAGGCCGCGATAAAGACGTCCGTGATGTTGGCGGCCTGGGAGGCGTAGACAATGATGCCCGTCTCCTGGAGCCGCCGCGCGTCATAGACCGACGTGATCCCGTTCTGGCGGCAATACTCGTCGAGGAACTTGCTCAGCTTGTCATAGATCGCTTCCGTCTCCTCGGCTTCGCGACGGCGGGCCAGTGCCTGGAGATCCTCGAGCTTGCGCTGATACTCCTTCTTGGCGAGCTCGATATCGGCGGAGAGGCGCGACGCCTGCGGCGGCGTCAACGTTCGATTCTCGGCCAGGGTCTTCTCCTGGGCGGCAAGCTTGGTCTGCATCGACTCCAGCTCGGTGTAGAACGTGCTGAACTCGTTCTGCAACTTGTCATACTTGTACTTCAGTTCGCCAACCTGCTCCCGGAACGAGAGAATATCGACAATGGCGACCTTCAACTTCGGGACATCCACCGCCGCCGGGGCCGCTGCCTGCCCGAACGCGATCGATCCTCCCAGCAATACCCACCCAACGATCAACCCAACGGTCTGTCTGATCCTCACGACGTTCTCCCTCTTCGAGATATCGAATTCGATGTCTGACAATTTGTGTAACAATTTCTGTGATGGGCAAGCCCAACTTGAGCGACCTGCCGTGGTCCTCTTGCCGCCTGACCCGTATGCCCACTCTCGCGATCAGAAAGTACGCCCGACCGTGAACCGCAACACCGTTCGCCGCTCGATGAAGAGGACACGGGGGTCTGTCGCATCCGTTCGCGCCTGCGGGTTGTAGGCGTAGATCAAACGGAACGGTACATTGATGACCGGCATCTGGACGCGGAACTCCAGTCCGTAGGACGACCGAATGTCGGAGAAGAGCTTGACCTTTTGTTCCGAAGACCTGAGGAAGCTGTAATCGCGGGACTCGCCTTCCAGGAAGACGTTCCGAAATCCCACCGGATCTCCCAGAAAGTTGCGGGAAGCGCTGGCGAGCTCCTCTTCAGTGGCAATGCGGCCAGATGGATTGAGCAGCAGTCCGGTGCGGGTGATCAACTGATTGACATAGTTGGTGGTCACCAGCTGATCCTCGTAGCGGCGGGAGTTGAAGGTGCTCCCCAAATCGGCGAAGGCCGCGATCGAGAGGACGCTGAAGACCGGCACCCGGTACTCCAGGTTGTAGATGAACTGGCTATCCCCACCGATCGGCGTGAAGAACCGCCCGGCGTTGACGACGTTGCAGCCGGTCGCCTGATTGTTGACCTCCGTGCAGGCCGCATTGCCGACGCGCTGATTCGGCGACTCAAAGGTGTAGTTCCGCAGGACGCTCGGATGGACCGTTCCCGCTGGCGCGTCGATAAACTTGGTGGGATCGGTCGGATCGATAATCTTCGCCTTGACTCCCCGGGTCGAGAGGAACGACTCCGACGCGGCGACCGGCGAGATCGACCGGAAGTTGTAGCCGCGAATATCGAACTCTCCTCCCAGGAAGAAGCGCTCGAAGATCGGGATCCCCCCGACGAACGAGAGCGAATTGGTGTCGAAGGGGCGGCCAAAGGTCCGGATCGTGTCGGCTCGGGCGCGCATGGCGATGACATGCGGCTTGTCGGTGCGACGCCGGAAGACGGGAACGAAGAGCTGATACTCGACCGAGGGGGCGATCGTCTTGACGTCTCCTCCCAGGATGCCTCCCGCCAGCGAGAAGCCAAGGAAGAGGCTCTGCCCCCGGGTCGCGTCCATGGCCGCGTTCTTCGTGTTGTAGAAGAGATTGGGAGTGATCCGGCTGGTCAGGATTCGCGGCTGCGAAAAGGTGACGGGGATGTCGTTGCTCGGGTCGTTGTCCCGGTTGACCTTCGGGTCCTGAATGCTGTTGGTCGTCAGTGAGTAGGTCAGCCCAAACCGCGTCAGCCCGGCGAAGTTGCGGAAGCGCCGGGTGAGCAGCTGCAGTGGCGCCGAAAGATTGATCGTTCCACCGGTCGTCTGCTGCGTGAAGAGGGTGTTGGCATCGATCGAACTCAGCCCGAAAAAGCTGTTCTGGAGCAACTGCGCGGCGTTGGAGAAGTTGAATCCCTGCCCGACAAACTGGGCACGCTGCGCGAAGAGCGAGACGCCAAGACTGATCGGTCTGCCCAGGAGATACGGCTCGGTGAACCCGAAACTGGCGAAGACCTGCCGGTTTCCTCCGGAGAGGGCCAGGCTGAGAGACTCGCCATATCCGAGCAGGTTGTTGGTCGAATACTCCACCCCGAAGAAGCTTCCGGCGAACCCGGAGACCCCGCCGTTGAGCTGAATCTGCTGGCGCCCGCGCTCCTTGACCTGCAGGTCGATGTCGACCGTCTGGTCACGGTCATTGGTACGCGTGATGGCGTCCTTGTCCTTGATCTCGTCAAAGAGCCCCAGCTGGTTGAGGCGGAGAATCGAGTAGTCCCAGCGGCGCTTGTTGTAGGGGTCGCCCTCGTTGAGCAGCACCTCCCGCCGCAGAACGGCGTCGCGGGTGTTGGTGTTCCCGATGAACTCCAGCCGTCGCATGGTGAATTGTCGACCCTCGTCGACCTCAAGCGTGACCTCCAGATCCCCTTCCTCGGTCGAATCGGCCCGCGGGAGAAACTTCGGAATGAAGTTGACATCGGCCTGAATGTAGCCCTGGACGCCATAGAGATCCTTGATGCCCTTGTAGACATTGTCCATGATCTTCTTGGCGTCGATATACTCGCCGACTCGCAGGCTGGAGACCGCGCTGACCACACCGGGCTGGAAGATGGTGACTCCCTTCTCCTCGACCTTGCTGATCTTGTAGCGGCGACCGACATCGACAGGAATGACCACCTTGAGCCCCGGTCCCGTCTTACGCAGGCCCGGGAAAGGAATGGGAAAGCCGCCGGTGACGGTCCCGGCACTCTCCACCTTCGGCTCGCCCAGCTTCGATTCGAGGTAGCCCCGCTGCCCGAGGAAGAGGCGGATCCGCTCGAGGTCATCCTGGAGCTTCTCCTTAAAATAGATGTCTTTCGAGGTCAGGGTCGAGAGAAAACCAGCCTCCTTGACGAGCTTCATCGCGCCCCGCAGGCGGCGCTGGGAGAAGCCATCCCGGTCTCCGACAAACTCGATCTCTTTGATGCGAACGCGCGGCCCCTCCTCGATATTGAAGATGAGGGCGACGGTCGTCGCGGAGATGTCTTCGACCTCAACCTCGACGACGGCATCCGGATGCCCCTTCTCCGCGAGAATCTCTCGGAGGGCCAGACGAGCCCCATTCGCCTTCGCCGGGTCGAACTGGGACTCCTTGCTGACCTGGACGCGCCGCTCCTTGAATCGGGTCAGGACGTCGCTCTCGGTGGCCGACTTGAGGCCCCGGTACTGCAGGTCGCGAATGATCGGGTACTCCTTGACCTGAAAGATGATGATCTTCCCGCCTCTTGGCCCGTCCTCGACATAGAGTTTGGTGCCGAGCGGATCGAAGAGCCCCATCTGAATGATCGCCTGCAGGTCGCGCTGCGCCAGCCCGAGGTTAAAAGGATCCTGAGGCTTGCTCTGCACGTAATACAGGATCGACTCGCGGGGGATCCGACGGTTGCCCCGGATCTCGACATCCTCGACGAAGACTGCCTGATTGGCCGGTTGCGCCAGAACCCGATGGGGAGAGAGGAGGGTGAGTAAGACCAACATTGTTGCGCCTGCCAGAAAGGTGATGCGCTGAGCCATGAAAGTTCTCCCGTCGGGGCGATGTCGATCGCGCTCCATCTTCATCATCATGATATTGTCAAGCCTCTCCCCCACCAGCTGCCCCCCACCAGGCACGAACCAGGCAATTCCTTCCCGGCGGCCATCGCTTCTTTCCATCCACAGATCGAGCGAATCGAGCGAATCGAGCGGATCGGGGCGGTTCCTCTTCGGTCCTGGGGCAGATGGGAGCGGGGAACGTGGTTCGGCAGGGTTTTGAATATTCATGGTTGGGGCAGGGTCCGACTGTCGTCTTCGGTCTCGCTCTCTTTTGATCGTTTCTCTTTTCCGCTGGCCACTCTCTGGGCTCGGGCGTCGAGTCTCGTCGATTCCATTCGGCAGAACCCCACCTGGCGCCAGCCGCACACCAGTCCCCGGCTGACTGGATGGAGTGGTTGAGGGAAACGGCGATCCGTTTTGCCTTATAACTGCGTCGATCCGGGATAATCCGGCGCCAGAAACCCTCGCGGAGATCATTACTCAGACGATGTCTCCCTTCCAGTGCCTTCGTTGCAGTGCCTTCGTTGCAGTGTCTTCTTTGCAGTGTCTTCTTAGCAGTGCAAGCGTCGCCGTGCCTTCCTCGGGCCTGGGACCTGCTGAACAATCCTCGAAGGAACGATCCTCATTCCCCGAAATTGCAGTCTCTTTTTAAGAGCGCGAATTATA
>JBEIJP010000169.1:0-6302 GCA_040380245.1 Acidobacteriota bacterium
GACAGAGGCGTGAATCCTGGCGACACGATCATTGATCGCCACCTTACGTGGACAGTAGAGATAGATCCCACCCAGCCCACGTCGGGAATCGTACATCTTGCCATGGGGGTTAGCGGCCGCTCTCAGCCGATCTAACTCTGAATCGTTGAAACAGAGGCCAGCCTGACGTGCCTGATCGATCATCCAGAGCAGCGAGATGAGGGACATTCCATCGTCCGGGTAGCTCCCCCCGACATTCGAGTGCATCCCGGCAAACCAGACCTGCGAGATCTGATTCGGATTCGTTTCTCCCTTCTCCGTGTCTACCTTTTCTTCCCAGATCTCCGGATGAAACGAACGTCGCTCATCGTCGAGCGCCAGGGCGTGACAAGCCTGATCCACGTAGGGGCTCAGCCGGTGGTCAGCGAATCGCACCGGATAGAAACAATCGATCAAGCGAATGGTGAGCGGATTTCCACCATAGGCCGAGACGGTATCCCAGAGACCGACAAACTGAATCCTGCGTTCATCATTGAGTCGAATGGCGGAAGGGACGCTCGAGGAGGAGTGCCCGGTCCATTTTCTTACTTTGAGCAGGAAAGGAGAGAGCGGCCCCCTTCCAGGGGATTGACAATAGCGATCTTCGAGATAGGCCCAGTAGGCCTGATTGGCCAGCCGACGCCGCTCCATCTCCGTCTCAGCCTGAACAATCCCTTGGTTGGCAATCAGACCGATCAGCACTCGAATCGTAAAGGCCCCCCGACTGAAGCCAAAGGCGTAGATCCGATCTCCATCTTTATAGTGGCGACTGAGAAAGCAGTAAAGATCGAGTACATTCCGTTTAAGGCCAATCCCAAAGGCTCCTCCCAGCGCGGCGACCAGACCAAGGGAGGAGGTTCCTACCCCATCGTCGTGATAGGGGAGTTGAATGGGATTATCTTTGCACGTGATGGAATTGTCTGTCTGGAGATTGAGTGCCTGGTAGAGCCGCCAGACATTGGTCTTGAAGAGCTTGCTGGCACTATTTCCAGTACCATCTGAAAAGAGCACGATATTCTTGGGCAAGGCAAAGCCTCCTTCCGGGAGAAAGCATAAGTCTAGCCAAGCGGGTCGATCACTTGGATAGAGATGAAGGTTCCCCCTCCCATCGGCTAGTGAAATAGGGGAAATGGCGACGTTGACGGTCGAATTGGGCTCCAGATCCCTCAAAATGTCAAGCAGCGGGTGGACAAAAGGGCCGCCCCAATTTGCCGCCTTGCCGGGTTCCCTCCGTCCGCGAGAGGGGAGAAACCTGACTTTGCCCTTTCGTGGTCTGCAGAAAAACGGGCGTCGGCATTGACCTGCCTTCCCCCTGATTTCGCCATCTGAGGGGTCGCCTGCTCAGCCCACTGAAAAGTTACAAATTCGATCTATCTTTTGGGAACTATTGTTTGCGGATGACGTTAAGTGGACTGTGTGTGTAGTTTGTGATGGGGTGACCAGCATTTGTTGGTCACCTATTTTTTTGCCTCGATGGCACCTCGATGACGCCTCAATGGCGAGGGCTGTCTCCACGTGGCGATCTCCCCTTCCTTCCACACGATCCCGGATCCGCTCAACTCTTCCCGAGACTCGCCGTGGAGACTGTCACCCCTGAGCGACAGATCAGACGATCCAACTCCATTGCCTGTCAACAGCGTGCGTCAACGGTGGGAACGGAACCGGAGGAGTAACGCCTTTGTACAGGCTAAGCTGCTCTATTTGCTCCACTTTCCTCTCTCCAGCCCACCCGGGCCAGATCACCCGCCTCATTGGCACGCTTCTTGCTTTACATCATGGCGTCAGGAGAGGAGATGCCCCGCCAGATGAGGCGGACCAGGCACTCCGCGGAGGAGAGGCAAGATCGAAAGCCATCCCCGAAAAATGATGAGATGCGTCACGACAGGCTGCACGTTGGGACTGGCCCAACCCCCTCTGGAACCCGCCCGAGACCTTCCTTCCAGCTCCCCGCCTATTCCCCACCCCGAACATCCCACGTGCAGCCGTCGGACGAGGAGATTCCTCCGCCGATGGTGGAGAAAGAGAGAGGCCGTCAGGAGCGATGAATGACTCCCGACGGCCTTTCGTCGATCTTCCTCAGGGAAGGCGCTATTTGGCAGGTCCAAAGGCGCGGACATAGCGAACCATGGCGGCGACCTCAGCGGGCTTGAGGGCTCCCTTGAAGCCGGGCATGATCCCCACGCCATTGTTGATGCCATTGGTCAACTGCTTGTTGGTCCGGGAAGCTTGCCATTTTGGATCGGTGAAATCGGGAGGTTGCAGGCTCTCGAGTCCTTTGCCATCGGAGCTGTGGCACTTCGCGCATTGGGTCTCGTAGAGCGCGGCGACCGCCTTCCGGCCCCCTTTCGGTTGCGCCATTGGCGAGACAGACGCCGCGCTGGGCCAAACGGCCGAGCCGAGCAGCGGGATCATCAACAAGATCATCAGGAGGGTAAGAGGCTTCTTCATGGGTGCTGTTCCTTTGTAATCGTCTCTTCTAACATCAGCAGAACGGGTGGATAAACGCCGGGGCGACTCGGGATGAATGGATCCATTGAATCTCGCTCTGACCTTGCTCTAACCTCGCCCCAACCTCGTCTGACAGGCCCGGTGGAGGGCCCATCCTCAGACGAATTTGTATCCTATAATTCAGATCCCGCGAAAATCAAGCGGGGGTTCCGCGGCCGTGGCGCCGGCTCACTCCGGCAGGTCCTCAGTGGCCGGTTCGGGGAGAAAGAAGCTCAACAAGAGGCCAATCGCATAGAGGAGTGTCCCGACGGCGGCGGCGGCATAGGCCAGCCGGGTCGTGGGAGAGCCCTCAGGCATCCAGCCGATGAGGCGGGTGGTCAGCAGGGCGGCGGAGGTCCCGATCATCCGGCCTCCAATATTGGCGGCGAAGCTCTCGCCAGTGCCGCGGAGGTGGGTGGGATAGACGCGCGGGAGGTAGTTGCCCCAGAAGCTGAGCTGGGCCACGGTGAAGAGGCCACAGAAGAAGATCCCCCACTTGAGCCCTTCCAGACTGGACGTCGCCGGGAAGAGAAAGACGATCGGCAGGAGGAAGAGTCCGGGGATCTGGAAGACACGAATCAACCAGCGGCGACTGACGATGACCAGGACGAGGGCCGCGAGAAGGAATCGGCCGACCAGCCCCCCGATCTCCTGCCATTGCTGAACCGTGGCGACGATGGGTCGTTGCATCGGGCGAGGGAGCGCGCTCACCTCGGCCAAGCCGGGCACGATCTGCGGAATCTGCTGGATGGCGCCGAAGGCGATCCCGAGACTGCACGCAAACATGAGGGTGCTGACGATCGTCGTGCGACGGTAGGCCGGCTGGAAGAGCTCGGCCAGGCTCGGGCGACGCAACGTCCCCGCCAGCTTCTTCTCGTGCCAGACCGGCGATTCCGGAAGGAACGGGCGAATGAGGATGAGGGGAATCGCCGGGATGATCCCCGAGATCAGCAGGTAGCGCCAGTCCTCCTGTCGACCGTAGATCAATGGCAGCGCGTCGACATTGCGGGCGATGAGGTAGGCCATCCCACTCACCATGACGCCGCCAAGGGAGGAGAAGGCCTGCGTGTAGCCCAATACCTTCTCGCGCTGTTTCGGATGGGAGAAGAGTTCGGCGAGCCACGCGACCGCCGCGACAAACTCCACGCAGACTCCAACGAACGTTGTACACCGCAGGAAGAGGAGCACTGGCAGAGAGGTCGCGAAACCGGCGGCGAAGGCGGAGAAGGCGTAGACGAGGATGCTCCAGGTCAGAACGCGGCGCCGTCCCAGCCGATCGGTCAAGTATCCCCCAATCAGGCCGAAGATCCCTCCGCTGATGGCGGGGACGTAGAAGAAGAGATCCCGCCACTGATTGTACGCGGGGCTGCCGAAGGTGAGTCCGCCCAGCCCCTCGAGCGCGGGCCGGATGATCAGCGGGAGCATGAGCAGCTCATACGTGTCGAAGGCAAACCCGATGACGGCGATGACACAGATCAGCCACTGGATCGGGGTCAACCGTGGCATCTCGTCAGTGAGCGTGGGCGTCTGTGACATGTCGAATCTCCTCGGACTAGACCGGCGGCGGCGGCCCCGGTGGGGTGGAACAGCTGGGAAAATAGCGAACGAGGGTCGCCGGTGCGGGCGGGGGAGTCAGCCACGAGACCACGACCATCCAGAAGGCGGAGAGGAGCGTCATCGGAACCACCGGGAGGAGTCCAAAGATCGCCGTCCCGGAAGGAGTGCGCGCCAGGACTTCGACTCCCTGAACCATCCAGACCACCTGGGGCGTCGGGACCTTCCATTGAAAGATGGCGACCGCGGTGACCGCCGCCGCCGTCCAGAGTGTCGAGGCGAGCGCCCCCCACTTGGTGCTCCTCTTCCAGAAGAGCGTCGCCACCAGCAGCGGCGAGAGGGCCGCAAAGCCGGAGAAGGCGTACTGCACCGCCAGATCGAAGATCGGCTGGGGAAACCGGATGGCGATCAGGTAGGCGAAGACCGTCAGCACCACTACGAAGACGCGACCCATCGCGACCTGGGCCGCCTCTCCAAAGCGGCGCCGCGCTCCATAGTAGGCGAAGACATCTTCTGAGAACATCGTCGAGAGCGCGAGGATCTGGGAATCGCTGGCCATGACCGCGGCGAGGATGCCAGCGCCAAGCAGCGCGGCAAGCCAGACCGGCGCGTAGTGCTCAAGGAGTCGCAGGAGGATGTCGTCCCCACTCGCCTGCCGACGCAGCCGGGCCTGTTCCGCCTCGGTCCGTGTCGCGTCGGGCTGCCGCAGCTGCTGACGGGCCTCCAGCTTGGCAACGATCGCCGGGACTTCGGTAGCCCGGTTGGCTACCACTCCAAGAAAGGTCGCGGGGAGCCAGATCGCCAGGATGCAGAGGGGATAGAGGACGATCGTTCCGCGGAACTGTGCCATCCGCCGCGCCGTCAGCCAGAAGATGGAGATGTGCGGAAAGGTGAGCGACGAGAGCGGGATGAACGTGTAGCTGAAGAAGTAGAGGGGGGAGACCTTCTCCCGGGTCAGCCAGGAGGAGAGGGTCTGGCTGGCCCCCATCTCGGCGATCGCCCGGTCGAAGCCGCCCATTCCATAGCCGATGACGAGGAGCGCGATCGTCCCGAAGAGGAGAAAGAGCGTGGTCTGAAAGGTGTTGACCCAGGCGGTCCCACGCATTCCCCCAAAGAAGACATAGGCCATGACGACCAGCCCAACCAGCGCTCCTCCCACCCAGTAGGGCACACGCCCACCGCTGATCGCCGAGAGGGCAGTTCCGCCTCCCATCATCCCGATGATGATGTAAGGAACCAGGAGCGCCGCCTGGACGACAAAGATGACCGTGCCAATGTGGCCGCACTCCCAGCGATCACGAAACATCTGCACCGGCGTGATGAACCCGTGCCGTTTCCCCAAAGCCCAGACGCGTGTTCCAAAGAGAAACATTCCGAGCGGGATGACCAGCGCCGAGGAGGAGGCCATCAATCCGAAGGTGACGATCCCATTCGCGAAGGCGTGCCCCGAGGAGCCCAGGATCGCGAAGGCCGTCATATTGGTGCCAAAGAGCGAGAGCAGGAAGACGATCTGCCCCAGCGAGCGCCCGGCGAGAAAGAAGTCCTCCGCCGGATGCTCGGACCGCGCCCGCCGAAAGGCGAAGATTCCGATGTAGAGGACGATGGCCAGGTAGCCGAAGACGACCACCAGCGGAAGAAGGCTCGATCCGGTCATCCCCTCCCCCCATTCTTTCCCTGCCCCTGTTCTGCGGCGTCTGTTCCTGGGAGACCTGACTCGAGGTGAGCCGGCCAGGCGAGGCGCACCAGCAGCCACATCAACCCGGCAACCGCGACGGTAAAGACAATGTGGTAGAAGAGTCCAATCGGAAAGATGCCGAAGACGAGCGGTCGACTGACATTCCAATGCCAGAAGTCCTGGTGGAGCAGGTATGCCATCCCGACGAGAACTGTCCCGAGTGCCTTCTTTCTCATGCCCCGTTCCTGACCCGCTCCTGACCCACTCTTGACCCACTCTTGATTGGACCTGGACCGACCCTCTGTCTTGCGGGAGTGAACCGGGATCCTCGAGACGCCGCGCCTGTCTCATTTGACGGGTCTACCGGCGCAGGAATCGATTCAGCAACCGTGTTGGAAATTGTCGCGTACTATCCCATGTGTCATCGTCAAATTGCAACCACCGGATGGCATTGGTAGAGTGAAAGACTTGGTCTGGAAGCTTGTCAGACCGGCTGGCGGAGTTGGAGATCAACCCGGAGCTGTCTTGCGTGGTGATCAGCGCCGGCGCGAAGAACTACGTGAAGAAC
>JBEIJP010000170.1:0-6290 GCA_040380245.1 Acidobacteriota bacterium
GCGTCGCTCCAGCTCTCCAGGTAATGGGCTTCGGCGATGTGCCACTGGCAGTGTTCGGCGGTCTCATCGACGTAGAGACCGAGATGAACCCGCAGACCAACCTTCTGCAGCGCGTCGAGAAAAGTCAGATCCTTACCCGTCTTCTCATCCTTGAAGATCGGCGCGGTGTAGACCGGATTGCCGCCAAGAATGAGCAGCAGGTCGACCCGCTCGGCGTTCATATCCCGAACAAGCTCAGCGAGCGACTGGGACTGGTCGACCGGCTGGACCTCGATCGGGTCCGTCACGACGACCGTCGAGCCGATGGCGCCAATCGCGGCGTTGATGGCGTGCGCGATCGCGTGGACGGCGGCCGGCTGATGCTCCCCGGCAATGACCAGCCCCTGCCCGGCGTTGGCCTTGAGGTCGCGGGCCACCGCGTCGGCCATCTTCTTAGCCTCGGCGGAGAGCGTCCCGGGCACCCCGGCGCCGATGCCGCACCCGGCCGCAACCGCCCGCGCGAAGGAGAGCACCTCCGACGCCTTGAGCGGGAGCCGGTGATCGGCCTTGGCGCCTGTTGTCGAGAGGGTGCTCTCGACAACGTAGAGGCGGTTCATCTCTTTCGAGCCGCCCGTCAATCGCCGCCGGGCGACAAAGTCGCGCGCGTAGCGCACCGCGCCAGGGCCGTTGGTCAGGAAATCGGCGTCGAGCGAGAGCAGCACTTTGGCCTTGTCGATCTGGTAGACGCTGTGAACCGGTTCGCCAAAGGCGAGCCGCGCGCCTTCGCGGGCGCCATCGCGTGTCGCCGGCTCATAGACGTGCCATTTCGCCTGCGGAAACTCCGTCATGACCTTCTGCATCTGCGCGGCCAGAGTCGGAGAGGTCGAAGTCTCGGTAAGGATCCTCAGCCCGGCACCCTGGCGGGGCTTCTGCCCATCGAGCGCCGAGCGGAAGGCCGTCACGAAATCGCCCCACGTCCGGACATCGCCAAGGTAGGTGACGGACTGGGAGCGGTCGGGATCATAGAGCGAGAGGACCGAGGCCTGGGCGAAGACATCCGTTCCCCCCATCGTCCCCGGATGATCCGGATGCCCTTCGATCTTGGTGGGGCGACCTTCGTTGCTCCGGACCAACAGCCCCTGCGCGACTCCGCCCAGCGTCATCGAAGTGGCAAAGTAGGCCGGCTTGCCTGGCACCATCCCGTCCGGCTTCTTGACGTAGGGAATGATGTACTCCTTCGGTTGACGCGTACAGGCCGTCAACCCGGCCATCGCCAGCGAAGCGCTCATCAACTTCATGAAGTTGCGGCGACCCGACGGATCGAGCATCCCCGGATCCGCCTCCGGCGCGTTCAGCGCGGGGAACTCCCGATGCAGAAAGGAACGAAACTTCTCTGTGTCGGCCAGTTCCTCGAGACTCCGCCAGAACTCGCGACCACTCCGGCCCCGCGTCGCCTGCTCGATCTCTTCGCGAATCGGGTGTAAATCGTGGTGATGATCTTGATGAGACATGATCTGTTATCCGTTCTCGTTTTCAGCTTGGTGCGAATGCTGAGCACTCTCTCGGCACGCCCCTCTTCAGGTACCAGGCGGCGACGGTTCCCTGTTGAAGGGCCGCCGGGATTTGCCGTCTCGACATCCGCCCGGGTCAGAAACGTAGTCCGCCGACCCGGTCGCGAATGGTTACCGGTGGCAGGTGGAGCAGCTCGTCAACACTTCCGTTGGTTGAATGTTGTACTGCTTGGCCAGCGCCTTCCCCTTCTCGGCCTGATCCGCCGGCGCCACCCAGTCCATCTTGGTAATGTCTTTCAGATCCCGCAGGACGGCTTCCGGGTTGCGGTGGCACGAGAGGCACCACTCCATCTGCAGGGAGGCGGTGTTCCACATCAGGGGCATCAGATCGACTCGCCCGTGACAGGACGAACAACCGACCCCTTTGTTGACGTGAATACTGTGATTGAAATAGGAGAAATCGGGCAGGTCGTGCACCCGGGTCCACTTGATCGGGTTCCCCGACCGCCAGCTCTCCCGCACGATTTCGAGATAGGGGCTGTTCGCGAAGAGCTGCGAATGGCAGTTCATACAAGTCTTCGTCGCGGGCATCCCGGCGGAAGCGGTCTGCTCCACGGTGGTGTGGCAGTAGCGGCAGTCGATCCCATCATCCCCCACGTGGTGTTTGTGGGAGAATTGAACGGGTTGCTCGCGCGCGACAAAGGCCTGCGTAACGTATGGAGTGCGATTGAAATTGAGGATGAACGCGAGGATTCCACCTACCAGCAAGAGCCCTAGGACGATACTCAACCGCGCGAGCGTGTTGGCGCTGCGGGGGAAGAGCTGTGGCATAGCATAACCTCCACTTGTTCTTCATCAGGGTGGGAAAAGCCTATCTTCTCCCACCGCTCACCAAAGTGATGGGGCGGCTCTCCCCCCACGATCTTAAGTCCCTGAGATCCGACGAATCTGCCTTGATCTTCAAGCCTTGGTCGTCACAACCGATGGCTCTGACTCGGACTGAAAGCGCCAGTACCTGCGCCGAATGGCCCCATTGGGCAATAGTTTCGATCTCCAAACAGTCCCACGTCGAGCGTCCGAGCCCCCCCCACCAAACTTATGATCAGATCCTGGTCAAATCCTGGCCAAATCCTGGTCAGATCTTGATCGGCATCTGGTCAGCAGCTCATCGAACCTGAGCCAGACTGGATCGGAACCAAGGTCTCCGCATCGGTTCCAATCAGGGAGCAACACCCCGACTGGCCAGGGTGTCTACCCTGGCGGGAGGGGGCGTACCTTCTCGGAAAGGGACATGCGCCCGTTCGACGTACATCTTGGGGGGGCCCCCATCAGCCAACCGCAGCCTGTCGAATGAACCACCCCATAACACAATCCAAGTGGTCGAGTGAATCGGCCGATCGTAGCGACCAACCTGACTCACAACCTCCGCGATCATCGAGGTCGGAACAGCCATTCCGGCTGCCAGTCCAATCGCGAACACGGTACATTGCCGGGCTCGCCAGGCTCGCGGGGCGTCAGGCGTTGGGGAAGAGTTGCCGGACGCCATCCCCACTCACCACGTCTCCCCGTTCCAGTGAGCGGTCAGGGAGCCGCTTGTGAATTTTCGGATAAGCGCGAAGGGAGCATCATCCGCTGTCGCCCCAGGAAAGTCAAGCCCGGTCTGGGGAGAAGCGAAAATCGCCACGGAGGCGAAGAGGGTCAGGCCTTTCGCGGAGACCAGAGCCGATTGACGACCAGCAGAAGGGCGCCGCTGCTGACCGCAAAGACAGCGAAGAGGAACCAGGCCATCGAGGTGCGACCGTAGAGAAAATTCCCGACGGTGAAGAGAGACGCCCAGATGGCCATGCACCCGGCGACCCAACCGAGGAGGGCAAGGGGCAGACTGTCCCCTGTCGCAGCCAGTTGGTCAGGGGTGAGCGCGGCCTCGGCACGAATCGAGGCCCACCCGGGGCCCGCGGGTTTGACGGTCCGGTAGAAGGCGAGAAGGGTCTCGCGATCGGTTGGCGGAGCGAGGTAGGCGGCGAGCACCCAGCAGATGGTGGTCGCGATGACGGTGAGAACGAGCCGGGCCGCGGACGAGATGGCGAGGAGCTCCTGCTTCTCGAGGACGAGGAAACCGACCGAGAGGAGGAACGAGCCGACCATGGCGACCACCTCGCACCAGGCGTTGACGCGCCACCAGAACCAGCGGACCAGATAGAGAAGCCCCGTGCCGGCCCCCACCTGCAGGATGATGTCGAACGAATCCTTGGCGGTGTCGAGGACGAAGACGAGCGCCGATGAGCAGAAGAAGAGGAGGACCGTCACGACGCGCCCCATCATGACATAGTGTGCCTCCGTCCCGTCGCGACGCAGGAACCGCCGGTAGAAGTCGTGCACGAGGTAGGACGCGCCCCAGTTGAGGTGGGTCAGGATGGTCGAGGAGTTGGCGGCGACGAGACCGCCGACCATCAGCCCGACGAAGCCGACGGGGAGAAATTTGAGCATCGCCGGGTAGGCGATGTCATGCCCGAGCAGTTGCGGATCGAGCGCGGGGAAGGCCGCCTGGATGTCGCTCAATTGCGGGTAGACGAGAATCGAACTGAGCGCGACGAGGATCCAGGGCCACGGACGCAGGACGTAGTGGGCGATGTTGAAGAAGAGCACGGCGCCGAGGGCGTCCTTTTCGGAGCGGGAGGCGAGCATTCGCTGGGCCATATAGCTCCCGCCGCCCGGTTCGGCTCCGGGGTACCAGACCGACCACCACTGCACGGCGATCGGCATGAGGAAGACGGTGAAGGCGATCTCCCAGTTGTTGGTGAAGTCGGGCAGGACGTTGAGATAGTCGATGCCGTCGGGCCCCTTCATCGTCGACAGCTTGGCGACCAGATTGTCGAGTCCGCCGACGGCCGGATGGCGGAGGGCGAAGTAGGCGGCGGCAATGACGGCGGTCATCTTGATGAAGAACTGGATCATATCGATGACCAGCACGCCCCAGAGGCCCGAGTGGGCGGCAAAGACGACGTTGAGCAGACCGACGAAGGCGAGCGTCTGCCAGCGCTCGAGGCCGAAGAGGACCGCCGCAATCTTACAGGCGGCGAGATTGACCGTCGCCATGATCAGACAGTTGAAGAGGAGGCCCAGATAGACCGCCCGGAAGCCGCGGACCGCGCTGGCGGCGCGCCCGGAGTAGCGAATCTCGTAAAATTCGAGGTCGGTGAGGACCCCGGAACGGCGCCAGAGCCGCGCATAGAAGAAGACGGTCGCCACCCCCGTCAGGACGAACGCCCACCAGACCCAGTTGCCGGCGACGCCCTGGCGGCGAACGATATCGGTCACCAGGTTGGGCGTGTCGCTGCTGAAGGTGGTCGCCACCATCGAGAGCCCCGCCAGCCACCAGGGTACCGACCGACCCGACGCAAAGAACTCCGAGGTGTTCTTCGACGAACGACGCGCGAAGAAGAGCGCCGGCACGAAGCAGATGGCCACCGCGAAGAAGGCGATGATCCAGTCAACCAGACTTAGTCGCATGTGTGGATCCTTTCGACGCTCGTATCGACGCTCGTATCGACGCTCGTATCGACGCTCGTATCGACACTCGTATCGCTACTCGTATCGATGTACGTCAAGACGTCCGTGTCACAGAGTGTGGGAGAGGGAGTCTACCCCTGGGGCGCCTCCCGTGTCGAGAGATCTCCAGCTGGCCCCGTAAAAAGGACAGACGGGTCAGGGCCAGGTGTGGCGTGGGTAGCGACGGGAGAGTTCGCGTCGCACCTGGGGGTAGGTGCGCTCCCAGAAGCCCGCGAGGTCGGTGGTGACCTGGACAGGGCGCTGATTGGGGGCGAGCAGGTGCAGGACCAGCGGGACGCGCCCCTGGCCGATGCGCGGTCCCTCCTCAAGCCCGATGAAGTCCTGGAGACGGGAGGCGATCCAGGGAGCCTGGTCCCGTTCGTAATGGATCCGGACGTTACGCCGGCCAGGGAGTTGAACCGACTCCGGGGCGAGCGCGTCGAGCTGGCGCCAGGCCTCATGCGGGAGTCGCTGCCGCAGCCGTTGGACGAGGCCGCCCCTGCCGGCCGCGGCGCGCAGCTCGGCGAAGCTGCTCAACCCCTCGCAGAGTTCGCGCAAGGCCTCGGGGATGTCCGACTCTCCGAGGTCTGGAAAGTGGAGTTCGGGAAAGTGGTAGCCGAGGAAGGCGACGCGCCAGAGGAGTCGGTAGACCTCGTCTGGATCGGCAAACCGCTCCCAGCCGACGGCGAGCGCGGCCTCGGCAAGAACCCTGGCGACCTCGGGCCGGTGGGGATCGGCGAGACGTCGCTCGTCGAGGATGAGTTGGTGGTAGAGCATCCGTTCGAGGGCTTCGGCGCGTTCGGTCTTCGGGTTCCAGGTGACGTCGATGGTCTCGTGGATCGCGTCCGGCGCGATCTCGATCAGCCAGTCCGGCTCGATCGCGCTGGCGAGGTGCACGAGCGGCCGGCCGGCGGGGCCGGAGCGATCCCGCCGCTCCGCGGCCTCAATCGCCACCACGTACTCCGCGCGACGGACCACCGAGCGTGGAGAGAGCTGCGCGCCCCCGCCGGTGGCGAGGAGGAGTTCCCCGCCTTCGTCGATCGGGGCCGTTGTCGAGGAAGCCGACCGTCCGGATGGCGCGGCGCGCGGGCCACGTCGCCGCGCGACCCGGTCCGGGTAGCCGGCGAGGATCGAGAAGAGGAGCGCCTCTTCCCTCGCTTGCGCCGATCTCGGTGGTGGGGGCGCCTCCGCAGACGGAGCCGATGGGCCCCGGGGAAGGAGTCGTTCGAGCTGTCGCCGGACACGGTCGAC
>JBEIJP010000171.1:0-6282 GCA_040380245.1 Acidobacteriota bacterium
CACTACTGGTACCTGCAGGACGACTTCAAGGTGTCGTCCAAGGTGACGCTCAACCTGGGAGTTCGCTACGAGCTGGTCACGCCGGTCTACGACGCCAACAACCGGTTGGCCAACTTTGATCCGGCGACTCGCTCGGTGGTCGTCGCCCAGGACGGATCGGTCGTCGATCGGGCGATCCGCGATCTCGATACCAACAACTTCGTTCCGCGGATCGGCCTCGCCTGGCAGATCTTCGATAAGACCGTTCTGCGGACGGGCTACGCCCTCGGATACAACTACTGGAACCGAATGGCCAGCGCCGAGCTGATGAACACCAACGCGCCATTCGCGACGCGGGCCTCCGTGCAGAATACGGCGGCGACGCTCGGGAACGTCTGCACTGGCAACAACTTCAGTGGCTGCTTCCGACGAACGCAGGATGGCTATCCGACCAACCTCCTCTCGAGCCCCGGCAGCGTGATCCTCTACATGCCACGGGATCTCCCCTGGAGCGATGTCCAGAACTGGCACTTGACGATCCAGCACCAGTTGACGCGCAACACGATGATCGACGTCGCCTACGTCGGCAATCGCGGAAACAACCTGCCGATCCTGCCGGATTTCAACCAGGCCCGTCCGTTGACGGCGGCGGAGCTGGCGCTGCCGGCAGCGCAGCGTCCCTCGCTGCTCGATCGACGGCCGATTCAGAGCGTGACCATCCCCGGGGTCGGCCCGGTCCGGGTGGGAAATATCACGGCTGTCCTGCCGGATGGCTTCTCCAACTACAACGCGCTGCAGGTCAAGGTGGAGCACCGCGCCAACTCCCTGCTGCTGCTCAACTCCTTCACCTACTCCAAGGCGATCGACAACTCGTCGCAGGTGCTGGAGGTGAGCAACGGCGGCTCTCCCAACCCGCAGAACGTCCTTGACCCGAGGAATGACAAGGGGCCGTCGAGCTTCGATCAACGCTTCAACAACACGACGAGCCTCGTCTGGGACGTCCCCTTCGGCAAGGGAAGATGGCTGGGGGGCGCGATGCCCGGAGTACTCGACGCCATCATCGGAGGCTGGGCGATCAGCAGCACCGTCTGGCTGCAGAGCGGGCAACCGCTCAATGTCTTCTACGCGGACTTCGATCAACGGCTCTCCGACAACCAGCCAGACTTTCTCGGAGGCGTCAGGCTGCGTCCCAATGTCGCCGGCGGATCGATCCGCTCGACCGAGGCCCAGCGCAACGCGCTCGGCCTGAAAGAGTTCGAGTACTACTTCGACCGCACCAGGCTCAGCGTGCCCACGGCGGATCAGCCCTTCGGAAACCTGGGGCGCAACGCCGTCTATGGGTTCCCTTTCTACCAGGTCGATTTTGGACTGCAGAAGAACTTTCCGCTCCGCGCCCTCAACGAGGAGGCCCGGATCGAGTTCCGCACCGAGTTCTTCAACCTCTTCAATCGGACCAACTTCAGCGCCCCGACGGTCGACGTCCGCAGCGCCGCCTTCGGTCGGGTCACCAGCACGTTCGATCCGCGCATCGTGCAGTTTGCCCTCAAACTGCACTTCTGAAACCCACTCTTCCAGAGAGACCGGGAACGGAATCGCTCCCGGTCTCCCTTCGAAGCCCCAGCGAGGCCTCCCCTTCCCGGGGGGGCCTCTTTTTCTGGCTCAGCAAAAAACTTTTCCGGAGAAGACAAAAACGCGCAGGTGGGAGCGTCTAGAGAGATGGAAGCAGGCGCTTCCAACAATGTGTGAGTTTCGCGTGCGGCATGCGTTTGTTTACAAGCGATGCCGCTCTTTTTTTGCCCGGAAGGGGCAACTGAAGAAGTTGGGGGCAGACCGCCCTGCACTGGCGACGCTCCAGGCGTTTGTGTATGCTCCTCTCGACCGCTCTCGTTCAGGGCGGGTCTTCCCCTCGAACAGAACCCCAGCAGTCAAGGAAGGAGCAGGAGGATGAACTGGATCGCTCGAACGACTCCGGATGGCCTGGTCAGAAGGCTGTTCATCAGGGCCATTCACTGGATCGCGTTGACGGTGAGCGTCATCGGACTGAGGGGAGGGGCGATGGCCCAACCGACCTCGTCCGGAATGAACGCCGACAATCCGCTGACCCTGATTCGGATGGGTCAGGATCAGCAGAAGGCGATTCGAGTGGGAGAGTCGATCTACCTGGCGATCGGGTTCAGCAACACCTTCATGGTGACGACGCCGGCGGGGAATGTCATCATCGACACCTCCCTGCCCTTCAACGCCGCCCGCCATCGGCGACTTCTCCGCGCGGAGAGTGCTGGGCCGATTCGATACATTCTCCTGACCCACGCGCACGGAGACCACCTTGGAGGAGTCGCGGCGTGGAAGGAGCCTGGGACACAGATCGTCGCGCAGCGCCAACACGCCGAGTTCCGGCATTACGAAGTCCGTCTGGGGGAGTTCTTCGCCCGGCGGAACGCGGCGCAGTTCGGGCTGCCGATTCCCTCCCCCGGACCATCGCCCGGGAACTATGGCGCGAAGATCGAGCCGACGATCCACTTCGACGAGAAGTATACGTTTGAGCTGGGAGGCCTGACTTTCGAGGTCCTCAGCACGCCCGGCGAGACTCCGGATCAGGCGACCGTCTGGATTCCACAACTGCGCGCCGCCTTCGTTGGCGACAACTTCTACGAATCATTCCCCAACCTCTACACGCTACGGGGGACGGAACCACGACCCGCGCTCGCCTATGTCCGCTCGATCGAGAAGGTCCTCGCCCTTCGACCGGAGATCGTGCTGCCCTCACACGGAGACCCGATCCACGGCGCCGCTGAGATCACCCGGCGACTGACCAAATACCGCGATGCCATCCTCTATGTGCACGACGAGACGGTCAAAGGAATGAACGCCGGCAAGGACGTCTGGCAATTGATGCGGGAGATTCGGCTCCCGGCGGAGCTGGAGGTGGGGGAGGCCTATGGCAAGCTCTCCTGGTCTGTCCGCGGCATCTACGAAGGCTACGTCGGCTGGTTCGATCTCGACCCGGCGACGATCTACGAGACGCCGGCCCGGGCAGTCTATCCCGAGGTCGTCCAATTGGCCGGGGGACCGGGAGCCATCGCCAGGCTTGCCGCTCAACGGAACACGGCCGGAGAGCCGGTCGAGGCGCTGCACCTCACCGCGATGGCGCTCGCCGCCGCGCCGGGCCACGCCGAGGCTCTGCAGGCGAGGCTGCGCGCGCTCGAGATTCTGCGCGAGCGCTGCCGGAATACCAACGAACGCGGCTGGCTCGAATTCGCGATCCGTCAGACCCGCCAAGCTCTCGGACCACCGGCTGCCGGGAAATGATCGACTCCTGGCGGAGGGCAGGTCACAGGCGGGAAGAGCCCTTGCTGGAACGACTCGACAGCCAGGAGGAGAGCCGACCCGACCATCCACGGACCGCGGAGCCGCTCCACCGTGGGTGGGTCTCGACCCGGGTATAGAGAATGGCCAGGAGAATCATCCCGCTGATCATCAAGAGGGCCGAGAGGATCGAAGGGCCGATCCCCAGGCATCGCGAGCAGAGCCGATCGAGCCCGGGTGACCACGCGCTGCCGTAGAGCATGACGAGGTGCACCACGTAGATCAGCAGCGTCCGGCGGCCGATGATCAGCAGCAGCGGAGGGACCGTACGCACCCATACCGAGACCAGAACCAGCGCGCTGATCAGCACCAGCACCGAGCCGAGCCGCAGGAGAAAGAGATCGGGATTGACGAACCAGAACTCTTCGGAGCCCACTCCAAACTCCTTGATCCGTCGAGTGACAAAGAAGAGGGAGACCATGGTTCCGCCAAGGAGCGCCAGCCGGACCCCGAGTCGACGCGCCTCGGCGAGGCTGGTGATCGAAGGGAAGTTCCTCCCCAGGTAGCGGGCCAGCAGCCCTCCCGCCATGATGTACCCCGCCCAGGGGAACAACGGGAAGAGGGAGCCGGTCCTGGAGGAGAGGTAGGCCGCCAGCCCGGGCGGCAGCCAGCGGCTCCAGCCGACATACTCAGTGACGATCACGGCGAAAAAGAAGAAGAGCGCCGCGGCTCCATAGACGACCTCTTCCCGGAGGCGAGCCCGTTCGGCGATCCAGGCTCCGAGCAGGAGCAACAGCAGACCCGAGCCAATCAACTGCAGCACATCCACGGCCCAGAATCCGACCCACCTCTCCGGGGGCAACAGGAGCGCTTCCCGTGGGGAGCCGATCGGAAAGTGGAGCAGATAGCCCAGCAGAAAGAGCAGCAACGCCCGCCGAACGCCTTTGTGCCAGCGTGGGTTCCCGGATAAGGGTTGCCCGGTTGAACGGAGCAGATACACAAAGACCGTTCCCGTCGTCACCAGGAAGATCGGCGCCGTCATCCCGCGCACGTAGAGCCAGAGGTGGTAGAAGTAGGAGGAGTCCTGGCGATAGGCGTTGGCCAGCAGAACGTCAACCGTGTGGCCCTGGACCATCATCAGGACAGCCAGCGCCCGGAGCAGGTCGAGAAAGATCAGTCGTGGTGGTTTGGAAGACAAGACGGTCGCTTCTTCTCGCGTGAATGGAGACGAGGGGAGGATCGCGGGATTCCTCCTTCCCCCTTGCTGGATTGTCGAAAAGCGCGCCTCGCCCCAGCGTCTCTCAGAGTCGAGAACGGCATCCCGATCCAGGATAACCCGGTACCGGGGGAGTCCAACCGGACCCAGACACGCGCTGGAAAGCTTAGGGTATCCGATTCCCGAGAGATCACCAACCCTGGCGCCCCCCCTGGAAGCGAACCGCCCCCGCGTCACCGCTACTCGATCTCGGTGTGACGCTCGAGGTACTTGGCCAGGTTCAGAAAATCGGCGAGGGGATAGCTCCGCCCCCCGACCTTTTGAAAGGCCAGCTGTGGCCGGGTCTTCTTGACGATATGCTCTCCCCAGTAGAGCAACGAAAGGCTGTGGCGAATGTGGGCATAGCGCGGATGAACAAATTTGCACTTCGCGTCGCTCTTGAGGTACGGCGCGAGATGCTTCCGCAGATGGGACAGAAAGAGATCGTTCCGCTCCTCTTCCGCGGGCAGATAGCCATTGATGATCGCGAACATCTCGGCCCGTGAATTGATCTCCCGAACGTGCTGGAAGGTGCGGAGGATGACGTCGGCGTTCTTGGCGATGCCCAGCGGCGTCAGCAGAGTCGGAATCAGGCAGTAGTCAAACCGCTCGACCAGATGTGAGGGATTTTCGGCCAGCACCGGGGAACAGTCACAGATGACCACTTTCGCCGCGTGATCGTCCCCCTGGGGCCACTGATCGGGTGAGAGAACCGTGATCGTCGAGCCGGACTGGTCCCGCTGGACAGGGGGAACGAAGAAGGAAGCAATCCCCGATGGCTGAGCCGGATCCGCGGCAAAGAGCTTCTGCAGGTTGCGATCGGGATCCAGGTCGAGCAGGACGACTTCGTGCCCCATCAGCGCGAAGGCGCCGGCCAGGTGAGCTGCGACGGTCGTCTTTCCAACGCCTCCCTTGCTCGTAAAGACCCCGATGTACTTCCGTTGCGCGGGCTCCCCGGACTCGGTCTTCCCCGGCCCCAGCCCCGGCACCAGCTCCGTTGGATAGATCCATTGCAACGTCCCCTTGACCACTGTCCCCAGGCGCAGGTGCGTCAGCTCCGACGCCTGCACGTAGGTCGCGACTGAGTCGTAGTAGCCCTGGCTGGTGATCAACCAGACCTCTGAAAAACGCTGCCGGCACTCCTTCGAATCGAGAAAGTCGATCACCTTCTCGACCTGGTTGACGTTGCATCTCGTCTGGTACTCTTTGACCTGAACCGCGATTCGCCTCCCCAGGCGATGAAGTTCGAGGGTATAGCGGGATTCGTGCCTGCCGGGATACGTGACATAGTATCCCTGCTGTTCGAAGATGCCGGCGACAAGGTCGACAAACGACATAACTCCTCCCAAGATGGACGTGATCGGAAAAACCGGAGACAAGATTCTAATCATCCCGTGACGCCCTGGATTCGTCAAGGAGCCTCCTGCCCGACCGACAGGAAAAGAGAGAAGGTGGAAGGGGAGGTCGTCCTTGGTGAGACGGAGCGACGGGTGAGCACCCGGCGGAGGCCGCCTGGGTCTCAACTTGATTCCAAGGTTCAACTGACCGATCTTGACGTCACAGCTGACAAATGGTCTGGTAACCGAGCAACTGCACAAAAGACCCGAGAACCGACAATCGGAATCGGCAAGTGAGAGATGGCGATTGAAGCATCCTTGGACTGGGTCCGGCTTCCCTGGCGGGAGAGAGAGTGGCAGAACAATGGGTACGTCGATGTCGAAACGAGCAAGGTTGACAGAGGG
>JBEIJP010000172.1:0-6275 GCA_040380245.1 Acidobacteriota bacterium
CGGCGGCATTCTGCCTGCCCTGGCGCCCAACACCTCCCCGAACTACAACCCGGCCGCTCCATTCCTCGCGCGTTTCGCGGATAGCGGGATGGGAGACGTCTGGCTTGGCGGTAAGATTCGGCTGACCGATCCGAAGAGCGCTTTTGGGCTGGCGTTGGTTCCGTTGATCAAGATTCCGACGGTGACCGATCTCTTCCCCGGTCTGGAGCGGGGCCGAAGCACCGGGGCGATCGATTATGGGATGCTGGCGGCGATCGATGGACGCGTCTCCAAGCACATCAACATCAGCGCCAACCTCGGCTTCATCCGCAAGGGAGACCCCAGGGCGGATTCGATGAACCTTGGACCGCTCTGCGTGGGCTGTTCCGTGATTCCCGGGTTTGGAACGAGCAACCGGGCGCTGGACCTGCCGAATGAGATTCGCGCGGGGCTCGGTTTCGACTTCCCCGTCAGCCAGTACCTGCAGTTCATCGCGGAGATCAATTCCATCAGCTACGTTGGATCGCGAACCCCGACGCTGCTGCGGAACAATCCAGTCGACTTCATTGGCGGCGCACGGATCTTCCCGACCCGTTGGCTCTCGATCAGCGCGGCCTACCAACGCCATCTCAACAATTTTTCGGAAGTGAATCGCCGGTTCACCCCGAACGGGTTCCTGGCGGGCGTGTCGTTCGGACGGACAAACGCGCGGCAGTCCCCGGCGTTGCCGAACAAGCCGCCAACCGTGGTTCTTTCGGTGGGTGCGGTGACCAAGGGGTCATTGGATGTCGTGCGCGAGTCGGCCTCGACGATCTGCCCGGGAGACAAGGTGGCCTTGACAGCGGCGGCGACCGATCCGGATGGAGACAGCCTGGTCTACCGTTGGACGACAACGGGCGGCAAGGTGGTGGGAGAAGGAGCGAACGCCTCCTTCGATGCGAGCGGGCTGGCGCCGGGTGAGTACACGGTGACGGTCGAGGTGGACGATGGATGCGGCGGAGCGGCCTACGATACGAAGACGCTGCGAGTGACAGCCTGTCCTCCGCAGACGGTCTGCTTCGACGCCAACCTGAAGGCCTCGGCGGACAAGGCGACGGCAGACGCGGGCGAGAAGATCACGATCTCGACGGCTGGCGTCACGGGAGGTCGGAATTACGGGGCAGTGACCTATCAGTGGGCCACCTCTGCCGGGCGGATCACTGGAAGCGGCACGCGGGTGACGCTCGACACGACGGGGGTGACCCCTGGCTCGACGATCGAGATCACAGCCAAGGCGGTTTCGGAGACGGGCAACTGCTCGGCGAGTGGCGCGGTTCGAGTCACCTTGCGAACGCCTCCCCCGCCGAAGCCTCGCCCACGGGCTTCCGAGATCGGCCAGTGCACCACCTTCAAGCGAGGGAGTGCGCGGGTTGACAATGCCTGTAAGGACATTCTGCGTACCCGGGTCATCCCGGCGATGCAGGCCGATCCTGGGGCGAAGCTCTTGATCGACAGCTACCGTGGCGCGAAGGAGCGGTCGACCAAACTGGACACGCAGCGCGGCAAGAATGTCCGCGATCTGTTGGCCAACCCGAAATCAGACCTCGGGACCGCCATCGATGCCAACCGGATGTCGGTCCGACCGGGTGGTGTCACGGCGAGCGGAGATCAGGTCCGGATCTGGCTGGTCCCCACCGGGGCAGACGATCCGTCGGGTCCAGCGGTGGTCGACGTCGGTCCTGTACCGACACCGCGCCGAGGGGCTCGCCGCTAGAAGCGGGTCCTGCCAACTGGCAGCTGCATGGGAGGCAGGTGATCGAATCGACGATCACCTGCCTCTCTTCTCATGGTGGCAGGCCATTCCTTGACCGTTTGAGATGGGAGGCCTGGCGAGTCCGGCAGGCCGGGTTGATGAGCGATGATCTTCCGCAGTTTTCGGTCTGGTGATCTCCCCACACGATCTCTTCCTCGATTGGCCTTCATCGGAGTCCTGCTGCTGGCGGCATTCGTCCGGCTGGAGTCGCTGGAACGAAAGCCGCTCCACCACGACGAGGGAGTCAATGCCCATTTCCTGCTGGGACTCGCCGCCGATGGTGATTGGCGGTATGACCCAGCCAACTATCACGGTCCAACCCTCTACTACGCTTCCCTTCCCTTTCTCTGGATTGTGGGGGAACGGGAGTCGGCGTTGCGCCTCGTCCCGGCCTTCTTCGGGTGGCTCGGGATTGGGCTTCTCTGGTGGCTGCGAGACCGGCTTGGCAAGACGGGGGTGGTGGTCAGTGGGCTGCTCCTCGCTCTCTCGCCGGGTATGGTCTACTATGCGCGCGACTACATACACGAGACACTGGTAACGACCTTGACGCTGGGGATGCTGGTTGGACTTTCCAGGTATCTCCACAGACGGGGAGCCGGAGCGTTTCTCCTGACCGTGGCGAGCGGGGCCCTGCTGGTGGCGACGAAGGAGACGTGGGTGGCAACTGCCGCGGTGTGGCTACTGGCCCTGCCCGCGGCGATTTTCTGGCAATCGGCAGGGGAGGCCGGCCGGGACGAGGCGAATGGGTGGATCCGGCGAGGGTGGGCCAGACTGGAACAGGTCGGGAGGTGGGTATGCCCTTCCCGAGATCTTGCTGGCGCGGGGTTGTTGATCTTTGGGTTTCTCTTCGTCGCGCTCTACTCCTCGTTCTTTACCCATTGGCGTGGGGTAGTGGATGCGCTCTGGGCGCCCTGGCTATGGTCTGAGCGCACGGCGACAGAACATGTCAAAGATTTCTGGTACTTTGGCCGCCTGCTCGTCAAACTGGAGTTGCCGGTACTGGTGACAGGGGTGATGGGAGGAGTCTGGGCAGCAGCGTCCCGCGATCGATTCTGGCTGTGGGTCGGGGCCTGGGCAGCGGGGGTCTTTCTCGCCTATTCATTGATCGGCTACAAGACCCCCTGGCTCATCCTCAATCTGATCGTGCCACTGGCCCTGCTCGGGGGGTGGGCCGCGGAGAGACTGGTCAGGCGAGCGCAGCGGCCTGGCTGCCGCCCATTCCTCATCGGAATGACGCTGCTTGCGGGGCTGATCCTCCTGGTCGGTCTGTTCCAGGCGATGACCTTCAGCCGTCAGCTCTCCCTGACGGATTACGATGACAACATGAATCGGCTGGGCTACCTGCCCGCGAGCCTCCTCCCTGCCAGCCCGACCGATGGATATGTCTATGTGCAGACGGAACGGGGCCTGTTCGACCTGCTCGCGTTGATCGAAGAGGAAGTGGCGAGGCGAGTCGAGGGACGGGAGACGCCGATGCTGGTGACCTCCCCTGAATACTGGCCACTTCCCTGGTACCTGCGAAAGTACCCGGCAACCACTTATTCCGGAAAACTGCCGGCCTTGAGCGAGGACGGAATCTTGCGGGACACTCCACCGATCCTCATCGTCGCGACCAGCCAACTTGACACGCTCCGACAGGTCAGCAACTATCGTGTCAGTCCAACCTCGTATCCGCTCCGGCCCGGCGTTCAGTTGGTGTTGCTGGTTCGGAGCGAAGAGGTCACCCAATGAAGGCCTCGGGGGAGGCCTCGCGTTAGCGTAACCATGGGAGTCGATCGAAACGTATGAAACATACCGCTGCCTTTGAAGCGCTCTGTGAGGAGGCCCGCTCACGGGTCCGCGAAGTGACCATCGAGGAGGTCCACGAGAAGCTGGCCTCGGGAAGCGATTTTCAACTGATCGATGTCCGAGAGGACCACGAGTGGACTGCGGGACACCTCCCGGGCGCGCGACACCTCGGTCGGGGCATCATCGAACGGGACATCGAGGGAGCGATCCCCGATTGCGACACGGAGATCGTCCTCTATTGTGGGGGAGGGTACCGGTCGGCGCTCTCGGCGGACAACCTGCAGAAGATGGGCTACCGGCAGGTCCTCTCCATGGCCGGCGGGATTCGAGCCTGGCGCGAGGCCGGCTTCGAGATCGAGAACGTCTGAGCTCCCCCACGGAAGAATCGGCGATCAGGGCAGCGGCAGCCGCAGTCGGGCTTCGCTGGTCGTGGTCAGCACGTGCAGATTGCGCCCTTGCGTCATCCCTGCTGGCAGCGCATTGCGTTGGAGCAGGGCTCCGGTGAAGGCAGCCCCGGACTCCTCCAAAAAGAGGCGCATCCATCCCGAGCGGCCTCGGGCCAGGATTCGCTCGTAGGGGGGAGAGAGCCGCGGAACGCCACTGCCGCCGAGGGGCTGGAGGAACTGGCAACTGGCATGCTGGAACGAGAAGCGCCACTGGTTCTCGACATTGTCGTAGAGCCACCCGCCAAGCAGACCGAGTCCTGACAACGGACGGGTCAGATCTCCCCCCAGCCGGTTGAGAACGAGAAGAGACTGGTTGCCCTCCTCAGGGGAGCCGAGGCTGCTGATCGCCAGAGTGCGAGGCAGCACTCCATAGCTCCGCCCGTCGAAAGAGAGGGTGGAGAGGGCGTCCATTGCCTGGGAACCGGTCGTCATCAGGTCGCCTTCCGGCAGGAGAGCCGGAATCGCCATCGCCGCGAGTGCGGCGGCGTGGCCGCTCTCGGTCCGGACAAAGACCTGGCCAAGCAGATGGTTGAACGAGATGGGCCGCCCTTCGGAGTCGGTGGCCATCACGAGGAGGTAGCCGGTTACGTCCGGGTCGAGGTCGCTCGCCAGATAGGTGACCGTCTGGTTGGCGGTCAAGGCTGCCCGGAGAGAGGTGTTCTGTCCGGAGCTGCCTTGAATCAGGAAGAGGCGGAAGGAGACAGACCGGGTGGGATGGCTGTTGGTCAGGCTGATCCGACTGTCGGCGCTTCGGCGAAGGCTGCTGGACGTATAGAGGTTGAAGACGAGGAGACTGCCTGCTCGCTGAGCGGCGATCGGACTGAAGACTGGGAGCGGAGCGCCCGGTCCCGGAAGTTCCGTCGGCGTCAGGACGAACAGGGAGAGTCGGACCTCCCCGGTCTGCCCACAGAGATCGCGAACCCGGATGGTGAGGGTATGAGGACCGACGGGCGCTGCCCGCTCGATCGAGAGCGTTCCCTGTGGATCGATCGTCACAGTCCCGGTAAACCGCCCCTGGTCGACGATCTGGTAGGCCAACTCACTCGATCCGGTCCCGACCGTCGAAGGGACAGAGGGGACAACCCGGAGGCTCGCCCCTTCGACCACGGTCTGGGGCCCAGGGTAGCTCGGGAGCGGCAACGAGGGAGGGGGAGCCGGACAGACGGCGGACAACTGGATGAAGGCAACGAGCGGATCATGATCGGAGAGCCGGGCGGGAGTCGTCGCCTGATTGCGGGCAGTCTCGGGGAAGTCGGCATTGAGCCGGGCGGCTTCGAGCCGCTGGCGCCGTGTCGTGCTGAGGATGACCCGATTGACGAGGATGTGGTCGAGCGACTGGGCGCTGCCGTCAAAGAGGTAGGAGTAACGCTCGGTCGGGACCACCTGCCCCGCGTTCCCCATTAAATTGAGAAGGTCGGGGGTGACCAGATCGATCCCATCCCCGGGGATGGCCGTCTCCGCGTCTGGCACGGGCACCCCGGTAATCGTCGCCAGGGAAGCTGTCAACCCATCATTGAACTCAAAGGCGTTGAAGTCGCCTGTCAGGACGATGGCCTCGTCAGGACTGGCAGCCTGGCGAGCCTGCACCAGGCGCGCCAGATCTTCGGCCTGTCGCTGACGTTTGGCCCGAACGCGCTCTCCCACCGTCGCCCATCCATCCGAGCCTGTCGCGAGGCTGGCGACTCCGTTGAGTGAGCGCAGGTGATTATTGATAACGGTGACGGGGTAGACTCGCCCGTTCGCGAAGTGGACCGTCGCGCTCAGGCGAAGGGGGGGGCGATCGTGCAAGGCCTCCCCTGTCCCATTGGGGTTGAGAAAGCGCGATCCTTGCAACTCCTGCACGACCGTCTGCACCTCGACGCGAGGGCGGGTCCCGGCGCCGGCGACCGGGTTGGTCCGCACCAAAAAACCGACATCGATCCCCCCGACATCCTGCCCCTCGACCAACCACGCCTGGTACTGTGGGTCGGGCTCGCCTGACTGGAGGGCATCCTCGCGAATCCGTGCCGCCAGCGTCTGCAGGGTGGCTTGATTCTCGACCTCGACCACTCCCAGGATGTCCGGGGAGCGCAGATACTGGCGAATGGCCAGGGAGGCCTTGGCCAACCGTTGTTGATAGGCCTCCGACGTGAGCACGGGCTCGGAGATCGTGGGATCATTCTCGGAATCGTAGAACCGTTGCAGGTTGAAAGGAATACAAATATTTACAAGCATTACTTATGCCTATAAATATTTACTTATTTTGTTTTTCGTATACCTTTATACCATAC
>JBEIJP010000173.1:0-6271 GCA_040380245.1 Acidobacteriota bacterium
GCCCTCAACGCCGTGGGCGATCCGCAAAGCGAGTCGCCCACCACTCGAGGAGCGTGGGAATCAACCCTTTCTCAAAGGGTCTTGTCGAATCCTCTTCCGAAGCGAAACTGGGCACTCCAGAGTTAGCTTTCATCCAGTGATCCATCTCCGGGAAGGTCCGTACCACAAAGTCTGGATGGTTGGTCCGCTTGAGGGACTCTTCAAGAAATCCAACGTCCCGGAGAGTAACCCGGACATCCTTCTCCCCCTGCAGCAGCAGAATGGGGACCCGGACAGACGAGATGATCTGGAGTGGGTCGTTGACCAACAGTCCGACGACCATGGGATGCTGACTCATTCGGCGAAGCAGTTCGGCGTCATAACGGTTGCTCGGGTTCAGATTCTCCGAGGAGAGGCTGGCGGCCCCATAGGCCATCTGACGCATAATCCGCTCCGTCCGGGCGAGCACCGGCTTGATCTGAGCTGGTGTCAACCCCTCTTCCTGCATCCGGGCTTGAAACTCCTCCCGAACCATCTTACCGAGGGTTCTCCCGGAGGTGTTGATCGTCACCAAACCGACGGCAGCCTCTTCCTTTTGGGAGAGAAGGCACAAGCCGAGGTAGCCCCCTTCTCCGTGACCGACGATGACCAGGCGGGTGGCGTCGATTCCCGGTTGAGCGCCGAGAAACCGAAGCGCAGCGTAGGTGTCATCGATCAAGTCGTCAAAGGATTGTGGCTGACGACACTCGCTCTCCCCCTGGCAGCGGCGGTCGAAGCGAAAGCTGGGAATGCCGGCGGCCGCCAGGCCCTCAGCAATCTCCAGGTAGATCTGATGAGTAGCCTTGCCGACAGTGTAACCATCCCGGGTCGAAGTGCCTTCCTCTCCAACGAGGAGGACTGCCGGGCGCCTGGAGCCACGGGGAGATTTAGAGGTGGCTGGAGGCACCAACAGGGTGCCCGCGAGCGTGACCCCGTGGCCGGGAAACCGAACCGGCTTCGACTCTGTCTTTGCTTGAGGAGTAGCTCCGGCCTGCATCGGGGTGCTCAAGTCTCTCCCTGCCGCCGCACGGGCAGTCGACCTCGGCTGGGAGACGAGAGCCGTCACTGCCACGACCAGACCGAAGCAGACCCCGCTCATGGGCGAGTACGCCTGATCGTAGCGACTGTTCTTCCTTACTCTCCGACGTCCCATCTGGTTGCACCTCCCTGACAAATGGCCGGTCTGGAATTCAACGCCCAGGCTTTCAGTCTGGCGGGACCACTCAGCCGTCAATCTCTTGGCCGGCTCAGGCCGCGGCTCGCATGAGGATCCCCTGTGAGCGAAGGTACTCTTTGGCCTCCCCAATCGTCAACTGGCCAAAATGAAAGATGGACGCAGCCAGCACCGCACTCGCCCCCCCCGTGGTAAGCGCTTGATGCAAGTGGGGCAATGTCCCGGCCCCTCCCGAAGCAATCACCGGGATCGAGACGGCGTCGGCCACCGCCCGGGTCAACGCCAGGTCGTATCCATCCCGTCGGCCGTCCTGATCCATACTGGTCAACAGAATCTCCCCCGCGCCCAGGTCTGCCGCCTGCCGGGCCCAGGCGACGGCATCGATTCCTGTTGGAGTCCGCCCACCATGCAGGTAGACCTCCCAGCGAGCAGAAGGTTGGTCCTCCTCCCCCTCTTTCGTCGGTTGAGGATGCGGGATCTGCTTGGCATCGATGGCGACCACGACACACTGCGACCCAAACCGCTCGGCCGCCGCCTGAATCAGCTCTGGATGGCGCACCGCCGCGGTATTGATCGAGACCTTGTCGGCTCCAGACTTGAGCATCAACTGAAAGTCTGCCAGCACCCGGATTCCCCCGCCAACCGTGAACGGAATGAAGACCTGGTCAGCCACTTGGCGGACCATTTCCGCGACGATCTCCCGGCGATCGGAAGAGGCGGTGATGTCGAGAAAGACCAGTTCGTCAGCCCCTTCCCGATCATAGCGGGCGGCCTGCTCAACCGGATCACCGGCATCCACCAGGTTGAGGAAACTGATGCCTTTGACAACCCGACCATTGTCGACGTCCAGACAGGGGATGATCCTCTTGGCCAGCATCGGGCAGACTCCCTCCGGTTCTTATTCTACAGGCGAATCTGGCGCACCCAGAGTACGTGAGGGACCACCTCCAGCCCGGCCAGCGTCGCCCCATCGAGCGCACTCTCGACCTGATAGACGGACATGGCCGCCTCTCCGGGACGGTTTCGGCTGAGATAGAGCTGGGCGATATTGACGTGGTGCTCTCCCAGATAAGTGCCGATGCGCCCGACCACACCGGGCTGATCATCGTTGTGAACGACCAGCAGGTGGCCATCCGGCACCGCCTCGATGCGGTAATTGTTGATGTAGGCGATCCGCAGGTCACGTGAGCCAAAGATCGTGCCCGCGATCCGGCACTCCCCCTCCTCGCCGCGGACGATGACTTCGAGAAGGCTTGTAAAGTCCTGGGACGAGAGCGCCTTTGTCTCGGTTACTTGCAGACCACGCTCCGCCGCAATCAACGAGGCGTTGACTGGCGTGATCCGGGCACTGACCGATCTGAGCAACCCGATCAGCACCGCCTGGGTCAACGGTCGGACGTCCAGTTCCGCAATTTGGCCCCGATAAGCGATCTGGATCTCCCGAACGGGCTGGTGGAAGAACTGTGCCTGGAAACTGCCAATCTTCTCGGCGAGCGCGAGATAGGGGCTGACGTGTTCGAGCGCCTCCGGACTGACCGCCGGCACGTTGACGGCCCCCGCGACCGCCCCCGTCGTCAGGTAGCTCGCCACCTGCTCCGCGATGGTCACGGCCACGGAGTCCTGGGCCTCATTGGTCGAGGCGCCGAGGTGGGGAGTCACCACGACCTCGTCCAAGGTGAGGAGTGGGTGGTCGGTCGGGACCGGCTCCTTGACGAAGACATCGAGCGCCGCTCCCGCGACCTTTCCCGAGCGGATCGCCGCGTAGAGCGCTTCCTCGTCGACCAGCCCTCCCCGGGCACAGTTGATGACGCGCACGCCAGGCTTCATCTTGGCAAAGGCGGCCTCTCCGACAATCCCCCGGGTCTCTTCGGTCAACGGGGTGTGAACGGTCAGAAAGTCTGCCTGTCGGAAGACATCGTCAAGCGTACCAAGTTCAATTCCAGCCTTGAGCGCGACCTCGCGCGTAATAAACGGGTCATAGGCAACCACCTTCATCGCCAACCCAATCGCTCGCGAGGCAACGATCTTTCCAATATTGCCGAGGCCGATCACCCCGAGGGTCTTGCCAGCCAATTCGACGCCCATGAAGCTCTTCTTATCCCACTTCCCTGCCTTCAGTTTGGCATGGGCCTGGGGAATCTTTCGGGCCAGCGACATCAGCAGAGAGATAGTATGCTCGGCGGTCGTCACACTGTTCCCCGCCGCCGCGTTCATCACCACGATTCCACGCTGCGTCGCCACTGCGACATCGATATTGTCAACCCCGGTCCCAGCTCGACCAATCACCTGGAGATGCTCGGCCGACTCGAGAATCTCAGCCGTCACCTTGGTCTCACTGCGAACGATCAACCCTTGATACTCTCCGATGACCGCCTTCAACTCGGCTGGGGAGAGGCCGACTCGCACGTCAACCTCCAGGGCCGGATATCGACGCAGAACATCTACGCCCTGCGCCGAAAGATTGTCGCTAATCAAAATTTTCATCTCGATTCCTTCCTGGTCCAGGCCGATTGCTACCATTTTTCTACCAAAGTCCACTTCTCAAAGGGGGGTCTTGGCAAACCTGCTCGCCATCAAGACTGGCGTTGATCACTTCTCTTGGCCTTGAACAGGCCAAGATATCCACTCCAACCTCTGACTCCCCCCTCACAACCAATTGCGCGGTGAAGCGCAGGCGGCTCTGCTGTCCCTCAAAGGCGCCACCACATCGCCCATTCTCGCCGAGTCAGGAGAGAATGCGTCATCAGAGAGGAACCAATGGTGGCTTGGATCGACAAAAGAGATCACCTGAGGGGAAGGCAAGTAAGATGATCAACACCGTGAGGATCAAGACCCACTCACCCCGCCGACGCCCTCACCAAAAATCTGAGCAAGCGAAAGGCCAGGTCCGTCATCACCAGTGGCAAATCTGCCAGGATGTGCGCGGGCCAATCAAAGAGATCAACAGAATATAGAAAAGATCTGCGACTCACTCAAAATGTGATTCTATTCACACTCCATCCGAAATGCAAATTCGGAACCAATCTCGTTTGAAAAGCGGCGCCGATCGGAGGAGGGGGCTACCCACTTCTTCCGTTCGACGCCATGCTCCTGAGTCACCTGGTCGGATGGATTTCACGGAGAAACTGAAAGGCAGGTCATTATTCCTTGTCAGACGGAGGTTGGGTCGGGCGAGAGACCCTGGGATGGCCGCCAACCCAAAGAAGCGCGTCTTGTAAAGGCAGTTGAAGGCGATCAGCCGACCTTCGCGCACTACTCCCCTGTTCGATCGGGTAAGCTCCCCCTTCTTCACGAGGTACTGCGACCGTGCCAGGGATTAGGGGAGAGCCCCCCCTCACCGTTCCCACGATTCTTCTTGATGTCGGTTGGGCTCTCGATCTTCGGAATCAGGCCTCATGCTTGAGACCCGGTGCAATGACGCTGCCTCGGGGCTCGCGAATGGGCATCAGCAGTTTTTCGAGCAAGGTCGGCTCACGAGGACCAATCCCGATATCGACAACCCCACTGTCGACAAAGGTCCTGAACACCCTGTCCCAGATAATCGCCGCGCACCCAAAGTTGGTGTTGCTTTCAGCGAGATCCGCTGAGTGGTGACGGAAGTGCCAGGCATTCGTGGTGAAGAGCCAGCCGATGCCTCGGGCATTGAGTCGCAGATTGCCGTGCACGACCGCCACCTGGACGAGGGTCAGCAAGAGCGCGCCGTTGGCAGCGACTCCCACGCCAAAGAAGAGACTGACCAACAATGCTGGCAGGACGACCCAGAAGAGTTCGATCGGATGGTTCGCGCCCGAGTTGATCGCGTTGAGCTTCTTGAAAGCGTGGTGGGCGCCATGCCCCGACGCTCGCCACACCAGCGGCCAGCGATGCTCAGCCCGATGCATCCAGTACCAGATCAACTCGCTGGCGAAGAAGACAAGCAGAACCTGGACCAGGAGCGGCCAGTGATGAGGCCAAATATCAAGTCGTAGTGAAGTGCGCAGGCTGCTCAACCGGTCTGTCAGGAGTCCTTCGTAGAGCATGACCGCCGACTCGGAGACGACCAGGGTAACAACAGCAATGACGATCAGTTCCAGCTTGAGTCGTGGCGGCTGACGCCAATCCGGCCGGGCTGGAAATCGGTACTCAAGGCGACCGATGAGCAGTTGGACAATCACAAAGGTGACCGTCGAGAGCCAGACACTGGCAGGATCGGCAAGAAAGACCACCATCACTGCCCCAAGCAGCACCGGCTGCAGCGCCCAAAAGACAAGGCGCTCGACTGGAGATTCTCGTCCATCGAGCTGGTGGACCAACACCGGGGTATCTTCACGAGTCTGCATCGTGGGCGAAGTCCTTTCGTTCGAATTTGACGCTGTGGGCGTCTGGTGGCCATCTCTGGCGCAACCGAGGGAGAAGAAACCATGTAATTCTAGGAGATTTCCCAGGAACTGGCAATCCACGATGAACGGGCTGGGGCCGCCCCAGATCTTGAGGGAATGTCGGGGCGACCACAGCGTAGTCTCACCAGAGATCTACTTCTGGGGGATGATCCCCGATTCCGCCCCCGCGATCAGTCTCCATTTCCCTTGTTGCTTGATCAAGGTATGGGTAAAGCGCGATTTGCCGTTGACCGCAACTCCCTTACAAGTCGCCTTTTGCGAGTTCCAGCCTGTCAAGATGGCCGTGTCCCTGAACAGTTGGACCTTGACGTCCTCTGTTTCAGCCATCTCATAGTTCCAATGCCTGGCTTTAAAAACCTCCATCAATTGTGACTTCGTGAGGACTGAACTGTCCCCTCCGTATAGATTGCCCAGTCGTCAAAATTGCGCTCCAGCCAAGAGACATCATTACTGGCCATTGCCTTTGTACCCTGGCGTCCCCACTCCAGGAGGAATTTTTGCTCGTTCTCATTGGTGGCCACATTCGTCGCGGCACCTGCTGAAAGACTGAAGACCGAAGCCGTGCTTGAGTTGGTGCTGGTCCAGGCAGTAAGGGCCACTACGCAGATTAATGCATAAGCTGAATTCACCCGCGTCACGTTGAAACCTCCTATGATTATTGTTCACTTTTCCTTGTCGGATTGAAAATCGACATCTTCAC
>JBEIJP010000174.1:0-6266 GCA_040380245.1 Acidobacteriota bacterium
CCTCGACGGTTCTGACCAGCCCCGCGCCGAAGATCATCTGCCAGAAGCGGTTGACGGCGACCCGCGCGGTGAGCGGATGGTCGTCCCGCGTCAGCCACCGGGCGAGGCCGAGCCGATTGTTCGGCTCGTTCTGCAGCAGTGGCGGGAGCACGGCAGGACCGCCGCGCTCGACGGGCTCGCCGCGCAGGTTGTACTGGCCCCGCCGGAGAATCCACGTCGGTCTCGCCTCGGCCATCTCCTCCATCACCATGAGGGTCGGAAAGCTGTCGACCAGCTCCTGGCAGGCCTCTTCCCGCTCTTCCAGCCGGCGCACGGCCTCCTGCAGCCCGCGCTTCGCGCCGAGGGCGCGATAGGTGCTGCGCAGCTTGAGGACCTGGGCGCGCGTCCGCTGCTCCGCCGGCAGCGCGGCGATCCTGGGGAGTGGGTCGCCGCAGGCGAGGATCGCCCGCTCCTCCTCGCTGACGAGCCGCCGGTAGACGCGCAGCTCGGCCAGCCCGCCCCGGAAGCGCATCGCCGCGCCGCCGCCGCCGCCGATCCGCAGGGGCGTGTTCGGCTCCCCCCAGTAGAGGTGGAGGTTGGGCTGCGGGTACTTCATTCGCTGCTCGACCCCATCGACGAAGATCCGGACGCGGTCCTCGTACTGTCGGAATCCATCGAACTCGACGAGGACGTGGCGCCAGCGATCCGGCGTCAGTCGATCGACGGTCTCGCCGCGATAGCCGTCGTAGTTCCACTCCCGGACCATGTGGAAGTGGAGCCGGCCGTCGACGAAGAAGAGTCCGAGACCGCGCTGGCGGGGGAGTCCGTCGACGGTCTCCTCGACCTGGTCACTCATCTTGGTGAGGATCGCTCCGGCGTTCGGCCCGCTCGGAGCCATCCAGAGAGAGATCGTGAAGCGTTCCCGGTAGTCCAGACTGGTCGATTTGTAGCGGAGATCGGCGACTCGACCGGCGTTGTAGGTCAGCGCGCCGTCAAAGCGAACGCCCTCGCCGGTGGGCGCCTCGATCGATGTCGGGCCCTGAGGGCCCGTTCCGCGAAAGCCCGGCAGGCCGTCTTCGTCGACACTTGTCGGCTCCGGCTCGTCCTTCTTTTTGGGTCTGGGCTGTCGATGGTGGTGCGGTCTGGGCGATGGGTGAAGGGTGGCCTCGCCGCCGCCCGCCAGTGGATGGTGAAGGAGGAGCCCCCGCTCGGGAAACCACTGGCGAGGTCCCTCTCCCCGGGCGAGCTTCTCTTCCCAACGCCGTTGTCGCGATCCATCCCGCAGGGTCTCCCGTTCGACCTCTTCGCGCGCCTGTTGACGGAGGGGCTCCAGTTCCCGTTGACGGGCCTCCTGCTCCCGCGTGGGGGCGGGCATCCACGGGGCGGAGTTGCCCCAGTCGAAGGCGCGGCCATCTTCACGGATCGAATTGAAGTACCCAAAGAGCTGGTAGTACTCCTTCTGCGTCAGCGGATCGTACTTGTGGTTGTGGCAGCGGGCACAGCCGACGGTCAGCCCGAGCATGACGGTGGCGGTCGTGTCGACCCGGTCCGCGACATACTCGACGGCATACTCTTCGGGGACGATCCCGCCCTCGGCGTTGATGCGATGGTTCCGGTTGAAGGCGGTCGCGATCCGCTGGTCGAGCGTGGCCCCGGGGAGCAGATCTCCTGCCAGCTGCTCGACGATGAACTGGTCGTAGGGGAGGTTCCGGTTGAATGCCTCGATGACCCAGTCACGCCAGCGCCAGGCCGAACGATCGCCGTCGATCTGGTAGCCATTGGTGTCGGCGTAGCGGGCCGCGTCGAGCCATCGGAACGCCATCCGCTCGCCAAAACGGGGGCTGGCCAGCAGCCGGTCGACGGCCCGCTCATAGGCCATTCCCGAGCGATCGGCGAGAAACCGGTCGAGCTCCTCCTGGGTCGGGGGCAGTCCGGTCAGGTCGAGCGTCACCCGTCGCAGCAACGTCGCCGGGTCGGCCTCGACCGCCGGGCGCATCCCCTCCTCTTCGAGCCGCGCGAGGATGAAGTGGTCGATCCCGTTGCGCGGCCAGCCCTGATCGCGCACCGTCGGCAGCGCCGGACGCCGCGGCGGAACGAACGACCAGTGGCTCTCCCAGCGCGCTCCTTGCCGGACCCACTCGATGAGCAGCTGCCGCTCCACCTCGCTCAAGGGGTGGGGAGAGGTCGCCGGCGGCATCCGCAGCGCCTCGTCCTGCGACGTGATCCGGCGCACCAGTTCGCTCTTCGCGACATCGCCCGGGATCAGCGCGCGTCGTCCCCGACCGAGGTCCGCCCGCGCCCCCTCCTCCGAGTCGAGCCGCAGCCGAATCCCCCGGCTCCCTGCGTCCGGGCCGTGGCAGGCGTAGCATTTGTCCGAGAGGATCGGGCGAATCTCCCGGTCGAAATCGATGCGGCGCTCCTCCCCCGCGTCGACGCCGGGGGGGGCCTCGATCGCCACCATCCAGACTCCCCACGCCAGCCCGACGACGACTGCCGCCAGGACTCGCCGGACCCGGGTGTTCTTTATCCGCTTGTCGATATGCGCGCGATCTCTGGTCATGATTCTCTCCTCCGCTGGCTAGTGCCTTCTCCCGGTCAAGATAGGCAGCCCTTCCTGTCAAGTCAATCGTTTCTTCCTTTTCCTTCCTGGATTCCTTCCCGAGTCGCGGCGGCGAAAGGCTGAATAGAATTTTAATACGGATTTAAGGTCAAGCGAGTACGCTCTGGCAGAGTCATCCATTCGTCAGCCGGGATTGGCGGTTCCGTCATTGGGCAGAGCCGCTTCCGGGGAGTGGATGGTCTGTCAACCAGTCTGTCTGCAACCGAGGAGGAGAGAGCTATGCCAAATCGAGAGATCACCATCGCGCCGGCGACAGGAAAGCTGGGGGTCCTGATCCCCGGAATTGGAGCGGTGTCGACGACATTGATCGCCGGAGTCGAAGCGATCAAACGCGGCCTGTCGACGCCGATCGGGTCCCTGACGCAGATGGGGCGCTTACGGCTGGGCAAACGGACCGAGAACCGTTCCGTGGCCATTCGTGATTTTTTGCCGCTGGCGACGCTGGACGACCTCTGTTTCGGAGGGTGGGATCTCTTTCCCGACCGGGTCGATGAGGCGGCGGAGAAGGCGAGCGTCCTCGATCCGGCGCTGCTGGCGCAGGTCAAGCCGGCCCTGGCGGAGATTGTGCCCTATCCGGCGGTCTTCGATCCGGAGTTTGTCACGCGCCTGCAGGGAACTCACGTCAAGACGGGCGCGACGAAGCGGGAGCTGGCGGAGGCGCTGCGTCAGGACATCCGCGATTTCCGCACCAGGCACGGCTGTGAGCGGATGGTCATGGTCTGGTGTGCCAGCACCGAGCGGTTCGTCGCCTCCGGCGAGTGCCACCAGACGCTGGAGGCCTTCGAGCGGGGCCTGGAGCAGAACGACCCTCTGATTGCTCCCAGTCAGATCTACGCCTACGCCTCCCTGCAGGAGGGCGTTCCATTCGCCAACGGCTCGCCCAACCGGTGTGTCGAGATTCCCGCGCTGCTCGAATTGGCGCAGCAGCGGGCTGTTCCGATCAGCGGCAGCGACTTCAAGACGGGGCAGACCTTCATGAAGACGGTGATCGCGCCAGGGCTCAAATCACGCCTGCTCGGCATTTCCGGATGGTACTCGACCAATATCCTGGGCAATCGGGATGGCGAGGTGCTCGCCGATCCGGGCTCCTTCAAGACGAAGGAGATCTCCAAGCTCGGTGTGCTCGAACAGATCCTCGAGCCGGAGCGCTATCCGGAACTCTACGGCGATCTCCACCATCAGGTGCAGATCAACTACTACCCGCCCCGGGGAGACAACAAGGAAGGGTGGGACAACATCGACATTGTCGGCTGGCTGGGCTACCCGATGCAGATCAAGATCAATTTTCTCTGTCGGGACAGCATCCTCGCCGCTCCATTGGTGCTCGACCTCATTCTGCTGATGGACCTCGCGCAGCGCAGCGGTTTCTCGGGGATTCAAGAGTGGCTCTCGTTCTACTACAAGAGCCCCCTGGCGGCCCCGGGTCTCAAGCCCGAACATGATTTGCAGATTCAGCTCCTGAAGTTGCACAATACGCTGCGATTTCTGGGACGCGAAGAGCTGATCCACCACCTGGGGCTGACCTACTACGGCGTAGAGGAGGAGTAGTCGACGCGTCCTCTCCGAGAGGGTCCGGAAGAGCCCGCCAAAGGAAACGAGGAGAGCGATGGAAGCATTGGGAATGGTCGAGTGTCGGGGGATGGTCGCCATGGTCGAAGCGGCGGACACGATGGTCAAGGCGGCCAACGTCACACTGGTCGGGTATGAGCGGATCGACGCGGGTCTGGTGACGGCGATCGTGCGCGGCGAGGTGGCGGCGGTCAAGGCGGCGGTCGACGCCGGCGCCGCCGCGGCGCGTCGAGTCGGAGAGGTCGTCTCGACTCACGTGATTCCGCGTCCGCACGGTGAGGTCGACGGTGGGATTCCCGTCCTGAACACTGGCGAGACCAATCGCAAGCCGATCAGTGGGTCGGTCTGACGACCGGCTCACGCCTCCTCTGAGACCAGTTCGAACAGGGAGATCTCCGGAGGGCAGCCGTAGCGCAGCGGCAGGACGACGGTTCCGAGCCCGCGATTGACGTAGAGCTGCGTCTCCCCGAACTGGGCGTGTCCGCGAATCAGACGGCGGGAGGGGCGCTGGAGCCAGCGCCGAGTCCGCTCGTTGTCGCGACCAAGCAGGAGTCGCCAGTTGATCTGGCCTCCGTGGGTGTGGCCGGCGAGGACCAGGTCGAGTCCGGCGCGCGTCGCTTCGCGGATCATCCGTGGATTGTGCGAGAGGAGAATCCGGGGCTCCCAGCCGTTCGTGCCGGCAAGGGCCTGCCCCAGATTGGCCCGTCCCACCGTGGCGTCATCGACGCCGATCACCTGAATTCTCTTTCCCCAACGCTCAATCGAGAGATTTTCATTGATCAGGACGCGAATGCCCTGCTCCTGGAGGGCGCGCGCCATGGCGGGCCCATCGGTCCAGTGGTCATGGTTGCCGAGGACCGCGACGACTCCGTGGCGGGCCTGGAGGGCGCCGAGCGCCCGGGCACATCCCGCGATGAAGCTCGGCGAGTGGGAGACATAGTCTCCTGTCAGGACGATCAGGTCGGGCTGGAGCTGGTTGGCGTGTTGCGCAGCGGTGACGATCTCCGCCTCGCTGAGGAACGGGCTGTGGTGAATATCAGAGAGCTGGACCAGCCGGAAGCCGTGAAAGGCTTCGGGGAGTCGCGCCAGGCGGATCTGATGCCGCGTGATCTCGATCGTCTTCGGTTCGAGCATCGCCGCCTGCAGGAGCGCCGAGAAGGAGTCCTGCCAACGCAGGCGCAATCGCAGGCGAAAGGGGCTCGCGATCCGTTCCATTCGACGTCGTGTGAGACGACTGAGGATCAATCCGCTCCTCCTCTTGGATAATCAAGGCCGATTGACCTGGCCCTCGCCGAAATTCCCTCCCCATCTGTGACCGGTCTCGCGCCCTTCGGGGGAGAAGATCGGCGAGGAAGAGGGGGTGTCTGGTTGCAAGAAGCGCCAACTCGACGCACACTGTTCGATCCAGAAAGAAGATGCAGTATACGAGTCTTGGGAGATCCGTCAAAGAGAAGGGAGCAGGGAATGAGCAGGCATCGCCGTTGGCCGGGATCGTCGCGTGGGGCAGGGCTGGTGGTCCTCTTCTTGATTGGGCTGGCCGGGATGGTCCTCGGAAGCGGGGGGACGGGAGCCGCCGCAGGACCCGCCCGCCATCTGGTGCTGGTGCCGATCGATGACCGCCCGGCTGTCGGCCAGTTTGCCCAGATGATTGGCGCCGTCGCCGACTATGACGTCGAGATGCCTCCCCAGGAGATGCTCGGGAACTTCACCACGCCGGGAAGACCAGAGGCGATCGCCGACTGGCTGCTCTCTCCAGCGGCGGGAGAGCGGCCCGCGCCGGCGGCCCTGCTCGTTTCGGTCGACATGATCGCCTACGGAGGATTGGTGGCTTCGCGGACGCACGCCGTCCCCGTCGACGAGGCGCGGCGCAGGCTCGACCTCTTTGGTCGGCTCAGGAAACGCTATCCGGGGGTTCCGATCTATGCCTTCAGCGTGATCATGCGGGTGGCGCCGACGGCCAGCCGGACGACGGCGGCGATCCACGACGGGCTGGCGCGCTGGGCCGAGCTGAAGGACCGTGCACCCAAAACGGGAGACGCCGCCCTCACCGCGGAACTGGAAGCGCTGACTCGACAGCTGGGGCCGGCCGTGCTGGCCG
>JBEIJP010000175.1:0-6243 GCA_040380245.1 Acidobacteriota bacterium
GCCAGGTTTTATGTCGCCGACCAGGATGGGCGCGTCCCATGGAATCTCGCGCAGAGTGATGAGGCCGAGATCGACGCGGTCGGCTATATCCCCTTCGCTCCTCCAGTGGCTGGGCAGATTGGGGGGCGGGTCATCAACGACCGCAACGGGAATGGACAGGTCGATGCCGGGGAGGTAGGGCTGGCCGGGGTGACCATCAACCTGGTCAACCCGGGTGGAGCGCAGATTCCCACCGTCACCAATCAGAATGGCGAGTTCAGTTTCCCAGGGCTCCCGGCAGGTGACTACCGCGTCATTCAAACCAATCTCCCCAACTACGTCGACACGGGAATTCTGCCGGGCAACGGTAATACCGCGAGCGGCCTCAACACCATCCTGGTCCCACTGACGCAAGGCCGCGTCAGCCTGGACAATCTCTTTCTCGACGCCTTTCCCACGCCTCCGACCGTCAATAACGGCTGCACTCCGGCCTGTTTCTACAGTGCCGATACCTGGTTTCTCTTCGACGTGCTCCGCCAGCAGGTCTACAACCGAATCGGCGGCGTAGGGCGAATCTTCCTCCTCACCGCCAATCGGGGGGCGCTCAATGATGCCGAGGTGGTCGATGCCCTTCTGGCGATGGACACGCCGGCTCAACGCCTCAACGCCCAGTTTGTGGTGATCCAGCTCAACACCTTCAACTACCCACTCTCGATCTACAATCGGTCGACCTGCTTCTTTAACGGCCCGAACAATATGGTTCGAATCCCGGGGAATCCACGGGTCATCGACTTGATGAACCGGGCGCGGACTGAGTTCGCGACCGCTACGCCCCGAAATCTTGACCAATTGGCAATCCATCTGGAGTGGATCAACAACATCACCGCGACGACAGGGATCTTCTGTCCCCTGGCCGACCCGTGATCGGACGGACATCTCGGCAGTAACGCACAGGCCGCTGGAGGGAAGACCTCTCTCCAGCGGCCTTTCTCTGTGAGCACGACTCGAAACGAAATTGACTTACCGTTGATCTTTCCCCGCGCAGATCTTCCCACGTCCTGCCAGCCTGGGGCACTCTTCCCCGACATCAGAACATAAGAAAAGGACTGGTGAATGAATCTTCACCAGTCCTTTCAGTAACAGCACCTCAAGCGGGGCAGCAACCAGTTCTACTGAATGGTGACGGCGCCGGTCCCCTCGTTCTTCTTCTCATTCTTGCCGCCCAGTTGCACCAACTTGGGAGCAGCATTGGCCTGCTTGAGGACGGATTGCATGTAGAGCTTGCGCATCATCTGCTGCTCTTCCTTGGCGGTCTGGGGAAGAACGCTCTTCTCACGGCCACGCGAAGCGTCGACCGTGTTGACCGCCAACTGGTGGGCAGCGTCCGAGAGCGCCACGCTATGGTTGTTGGCGAAGATCTCGTGGCGGCCATGCTCCTGGTACCACTTGGCGACAGTAGCATTCTGGTGCATGTTCTCGATGATATTTCGCCAGCCGATCCCCGTGTTATATGCGCAGAAGCTGATCTCCCCTTCCTGGGTTCCGTAGGGGATGATGCACATTTCGGTGCGACGGAAGTCGTAGTTGAAGAGGTCCTGGAACCACATTCCCGCTACGAAGAGGAAATTCCAGCGATCCTGGCGCCGCTTCAAGACGTCGTCGATCGTCCGATCCGGCGAGACCTTCCCGTACTCTTTCCCGGAGAGGCCAAAGGTCTTGTCGAACTTCTTGAGGAGGTCCGAGAGCTTGAACTGCGAGGGCGCCTTGAACGCGTTGTAGTGCTTCAAGAGCGCCAGGCCAATCATGACGTTGGAGAAGACCTTGCCACGGGCGGCGTCGGTGATCTTCTGCATGTCCTTGACGAGATTCGGAATGTTGATGAACTCCGGAACTGGAGCCATCTCCTTGGTCTCCTTGTCGATCATGATCGCGGTGCCAACTCCACAGTTCGGGTGGCAGCCGCAGCTCATCTGGCCCCAGTCGGCTTCCGGACCATGCACCAGGTCGGCAAAGTCGGCAAAGGCGCTCATCAAGGAGATCGGAAACCAATCCCGGTGGGGATCGGTGATGCCGATCGAGTTGCGGACGTCGTGGGCCATATGGGAAAGCGTGTACCGCTGCCGCAGGCGCCGGTCATCGGTGATGTCCTCGTCACGTCCCGTGAAGGAGACCGGCTGGAAGGAGATGAAGGAGATCTTCTTCGGATTGTCGAGCGCGAAGCGGATGACCGGGCCGACCTCGTCGTTGTTGACGGTGTTGACGAGGGTCGTCACCAGCACAATCTCGACGCCGGCGGCGTGGAGGTTGTCGATCGCCTTCAGCTTGACATCAAAGAGATTGCCGACCTGGCGATGGCTGTTGGCCGCGTTTCCAATCCCGTCAAACTGGAGGTAGACATACCGGAGACCCGCCTCCGCCGCCTTCCGACAGAACTCTTTCGACTTGGCGAACTCGATGCCATTGGTGGCCGCCTGGACGGAGTTGTAGCCCACCTTCCGCGCGTACTTGACGGCGTCGATGAAGTAGGGGGAGAGGGTCGGCTCACCGCCAGAGAACTGAACCGACATCTGTCGACGCGGCTTGACCTGGATGGCGTTGTCGAGGATCTCCTGAATATCTTCCCAGCTCAATTCGTGGACGAAGCCCACCTGGTTGGCGTCCATGAAGCAGGGGTCGCACATCATGTTGCAGCGGTTGGTCAGGTCGATGGTCAGGACCGAGCCGCGGCCGTGCTTGATCGTGGATGACCCGTGACGGTGAACCTTGGCGTCATTGTGGGCGTCGATATCGCGACCGGGGTAGACCGCCTCGATGTGCTCGAGGAACTTCGCGTCCACTGCCATCATGTCCTCGAAGTGGCCGTGGATCGGGCAGTCCTTCACCATCCAGATCTCGTTGTTGCGTTCGATGATCGTCGCCTTGATCTCTCCCGGACGATCCTGAATGACCTGGAATGGGTTCTCTCCGTCCTCGATGATCCGCTTGCGTGCCTCTTTGACACACGCCGGGCAGAGGCTGTCGGTGACCCGCGGCCATCCCAGGGTTGGCTTGGTCTTCTGCCACGACTTGAGCAGTGGCTTCTCGGACCACTTCGGAGTGAAGGATGGATTGGGCTTGTACTGGTTGAAGAACTGAATGGCGTCAAATGTCACGCCAGCCACCGCCGACAACCCCTTCTCGACATACTTGATCGGTTTATGCATGGCTCTCCTCAGGAAGTATGGTTTCCGGTCTCGATGGATCCGGTCAATGGAACTGATCGCTCTGGCGCGGTCCGGTTTTTCGTCCGGCTCGACCGACGGACGACCCTCTCATGGCTCCCGCTCTTCTTTATTGACATCTTGCGCAGCGTTTTCGCCTTACGTATGGGGACTCTCCCTGCCCAATCATCTCGTGACCTCATCTCGTAACCGGATCGACGGGAGGACGAATCGTTGCCAGGGGGGAGGGAAGAGGCAATGCAGGAGTTCTGATATCGCCTCACCTGCCCGGTCCTGCCCACCATTCCCCGAATCCGGAGTCACCAGGGTCATCGCCTATGGACTGGAAGATGCTCCGAGGGAGTAGACTTTCTTGCCTGACGCTAGAGCGACATAACATGCACATTCCGGGCCAGAGTCTGGCTGATAGCGCATCTTCTTGAAAATCGCGCGAGCGGCAGCGAATCTTCCTGACTGGACGCCGAACAAGGCCGTGTCTGTAGCTCTCGATGGTCGGGAAGACCGCTTTTCCGGTGCAATTCGACCTGATTTATCAGATAACTCACTCATCAAGGTCGAAAATATAACGCAGCCTGAGCCTTTTCGCAACGCGAAGGCGTGTCTTGCGGGTCAAAATGGGAATTTGTGAAGAAAATACCATTAAGATGGATCTTTTTGACACGCAAGGCCCAATGCGGAAGAGGCGGGTCCCATCGTCTTCGGAGAGGGTGGAGAATGGAGGCTTGAATGGGGGCAAGGGATAGCCGATAATGGCACCTCTTCTAAGTGCACCGTCAATCGCTTTTGAGTCGACTGCGACGTCGACGAGTCTCCCCTCAGGCCCTGCGCGCGGGATCCTGGCAGGGAGAGGAACATGTCTCCTGTCCAGCCAGGTCCTCTCTTGAGACGTGCACACCGGGAGAAGGCCGCCGCTGGGTGGCGTGGATGGGCATCGGGAGTGCTGGAGGGGGGAGATGGAGGGGGAAGATGGAGGGGTGCGGATGAGACTGGACCGGATGGTCGATATTCACTGCCATATTCTCCCGGAGACAGACGACGGCGCCGTCTCTCTCGACGAGTCGGTCGCGATGTGTCGAGCCGCGGCGGCCGATGGGATCGCGGCCATTGTCGCGACGCCGCATCTCTTCGATGGCGTCCACACCTGCCACGAACGCGAGGTCATCCTCCAAAAGATCGCTCAGCTGCAGGAGGCGGTGGGAACGTCTCTCCAGATTCTCCCCGGTGCAGAAGTGCGCTACAGCTACGAAATCTTTCAGGAGGCGGCGGACCCGCAAGGACGGATCCGGCTCAACGGGTCTTCCTATATGTTGCTGGAGTTCCCCTTCCAATCGGTCCCTCCCAACCTGGATCGGACCATTTTTCAGATTCTCAGCGCGGGCATCACTCCGGTGATTGCCCATCCGGAACGAAACCGGCAGATTCAGGAGAAGCCAGCGCTGCTTTTCGATCTTCTGGAGCGGGGGGCGTTGTCCCAACTGGACGCGGGCAGCCTGACCCAGAGTTTTGGACCCGCGCCGTTTGTGGCAGCTCGTCGGATGGTCGAGGCCGGGGCCGCCCATTTTCTGGCGACGGACGCGCACCACCAGGATCGTCGACGACCGGTTCTCTCCACCGCGGTGAAGGTGGCTGCTGATTGGGGAGGGGAAGAGTATGCCCGGGCGATGGTCGAGGCCAACCCGGCGGCGCTGATCGCGGACCGGGTCGTCCCCTACCAGCTTGAATGCGATCTGGCGGCCCTGCTCGGGAAGCGGGCGAAACGGCAGTGGTTCTCCTTCTGGCGGTAATGGTTGGAACGTGGTCTGTCCAACCAAACCAGGTCAGCGGAGATCGAATCACCATCAGAAACAAGCAGGGACAACTATGGGGAGGATAGGCCAAGGTATGATGAGACGAACCCGACGACGGAGAGGGGAAGGGGATCGTGGGGGGATGGCGGCAGTCCTCTCTGCGGCTCCCCTTCCAGCGTTTTTCGCCTTGGTGGCTATTCTGCTCGGGGCTGTCGGGCTCTTTCCCGAGAGGTTGAAGGCCGAGCAGGCTCGCCCGGCGGCCAGGGCTCGGCAGTGGGAGAAGCGCACCCTCGGCAATGGACTCGAAGTGATCGTCATCGAGAACCGATCGGTGCCCCTGGTGACGGTCGAGATTGCCGTCCGCAATGGAGCCTACACGGAGACGCCCGAGTACAACGGTCTCTCGCACCTCTACGAGCACATGTTCTTCAAGTCGAATGAACGGTCGGGGGAATCGGGCAAGGAGGAGCGGCTCGCGGAGCTCGGGATGCTCAGCAACGCGACGACGCGGGAAGAGGTCGTCAACTACTATACAACGACCATCAAAGCGGGAACGCGCGAGGCGATGGTCCATATGCGAGACGCCATCCGCTACCCGGTCTTTGACGCGGAGGAACTCCGGCAGGAGATTCAGGTCGTGCTGGACGAGCTGGCCCAGCACCGGTCGAACCCGTTCTATTACCTGATACAAGCGATCGATTCCCGGTTGTGGTACCGCTATCCGTCGCGAAAGAATGCGGGAGGCTCTCCGGAGACGGTCGCCAAGGCGACCCCGGAGATGATGCGACAGATCCAGCGGAAATATTACCTTCCCAACAATACGGCGGTGGTGGTCGCGGGGGATGTCGACACGGCGGAGATCTTTCGTCTGGCCGAGGAGATCTTTGGTGATTGGCCGCGCGGAGAGGACCCTTTTCTTCTTGATCCGATTCCCCGTCATCCCCCTCTGGAGCGTGATGCGGTGGCGATCGTTCACCAGCCCGTCAACGCGGCGACGATCCAATTTGGCTACCACGGTCCCTCGACCGACACAGACCCGGCGGCGACCTACGCCGCCGACGTCTTCTCCTTTATTTTGCGGCAGCCCAACTCCCGGTTCTCGCGGGAGTTGGTCGATTCCGGGCTGACGACGGGCGCCTCCCTCAGCTACTACACCCAGCGCAATGTCGGGCCGATCGCGCTGATGGCGCAGACGACCCCCGATCGGCTCAAGGAAGCGATTACCGCGATCAATCAGCAGATCGCGCTCTTTACCA
>JBEIJP010000176.1:0-6219 GCA_040380245.1 Acidobacteriota bacterium
GTGATGGCCGCCATCGACCTCGACGTGGCGTTCGAGGTAATACCGGAGATCATCGAGATCGATGCCCGGCGGGGGAGTCAATCGGTCGAGGATGCCGAGAAACATCGTCGGGATGATCTCTTCGCGGCCAAAGGTGAAGAGGCTGGCGATCTCGTGTGGGCGCCCCCGCTCGACGACCGCCATGGTCGCCTGACAAAGCGGGCGGCCGCTGGAGGTGTCCGGGACTCTTTCATCGCCGCGGAGATCGAAGACCCGGAATCGAGAAGCCCGAGAAACTGCTCCATCGATCTGGTCGAGGCCCCAATCCCGCGCATCGCCGTCAAGTAGATCTCAAAGTGGCTGTGGCGTTGACCGTGACGATCGAGATCGCTCTCCTCTCCCGTGACGATGTCGTTGATCAGGTACCGGACCTCCGGGTGCCCCTGCGGTCGCCAGGGATGAGTCACACAGGTCAAAGATCGTTGGAGGGCCTTGACCACCGACATAAAGTCCCAGACCGCCCAGACGTGGTACTCCATAAATCGGGCAATCCGTTGCGCGGTGTTCAGTGACTGGTAGAGGGGATGCGCCGCCAATCGCTCCCGGATGGGCTGTATCGCTTGTTCGATCGCTTCGAGGCTCTGCTCCATATCTTTCTCCTCTTCTCACTGTTGATCGATCAGCCTACCACTCAGGTAAGAGAACGGGAAAGCCGAAATCCCAGATCATAGAAGCGGGTATCGGCGGTATCGTAATAGCGATAGGCCGAACGACAGGCGGACGCGACGTAGTACCAGCCACCTCCCCGATAGACACGATTGGCCGAGCGGGGTGGGTGATACCAGGCCCGGCCGTCCTCCGGCGCCCCGTGGTAGTTGGGGTGCCAGTCGTCCTCGCACCACTCCCAGACGTTCCCGTGCATGTCATAGAGTCCCCACGGATTGGCGATCCCAAGAGCGCCGACGGGGATGGTCTTGTCGCGAAAGACGCCGGGCTTGCCATTTCCGTAGTAGTTGACAACAGAAGGGAGGATGGTCTGGCCAAACGAGAAGGGCGTGGTGGTCCCGGCGCGGGCGGCGTACTCCCACTCGGCCTCGCTCGGCAATCGGTAGCCTGTCGGCCCCTCCAGTCCGAGCTTGCGGTTGAGCCGGGAGAGAAATTCCTGCGCGTCATCCCAGGAGACCTGCTCGACCGGGCGATTGGCGCGTCGAAAATAGGACGGCTGCGTATCGAGGTCGATTCGCACCTTGGGCAGCGCGGCGATCAGCTCCCACTGCCGCTGAGTGACGACGTACTTTCCCAGGAAGAATTCGCGGATCGAGACCACATGTTGGGGCCCCTCGGTGTCATTGCGCCCTTCTTCGCTGGTGGGCGAGCCCATCAGAAACTTTCCCGCCGGGATCCGCACCATCTCGATCGCGCAGCCACGGCCGAGGTCGACCGAATAGACATCACACTCCGCCTCGCGCTTGAGCAGTTTTCCATCGACAATCGTTCCCGTGGAGAAGCTGACACGGGCGAGGCGCGGCAAGGGGCTGGTGGGCATCTGCCGGGGAAGCGGCACGACCACAGGGCGCGCCGGGACCCGCTCTTCCCGCGTCAGAACACGGCGCAGGGCCTCGCGCATCTCCGCCGCCGATTGAAAGCGGTTTTGCGGGTCCTTCTCGAGCGCCTTCTCGACAACCCGGCGCAACCCCGGCGCCACTCCCGGCGGCATCTCCCGGGGTGGTTCGTGAATGATCTTCCACATGAAGGTCGGGAGGTCGGAGGCGGTAAACGGCGACCAGCCGCAGAGCAGCTCGTAGAGGATGACGCCGGCGGCCCAGATGTCGGTCAGCTCGGTCCGCTTGTTGCGGAAGGCCTCGGGGCCCATGTAGGCGAGGGTTCCGCCGGCCTTCGAATTGCCGCTCGAGTGGTGAAGCACCCGGGCCAGCCCGAAATCGGCAAGGCGTGGGTTCTCCTCCTGCAGCATGATATTGGCGGGCTTGAGGTCGCGATGGACAATCTTCTGGCGGTGGAGGTGGTCAAGACCAGCGAGAATCCCCATCATCATCTCCGTGGCCTGCCGTTCCGTTGGCGCTTTACCTCCGTACCGCGCCATCCAATCGTGAAGCGAACCCGACTGGGCGTACTCGCTGACGATCAACAGCTGGCCGTCGTAGACTCCCGCCTCGATGATCGAGAGAACATTCGGGTGGCCACTGGCCCGGACCCAGACTTCCGCCTCTCGCTTGAGGACATCCATATCGATGTCGTCCCGCGTCGGAAACTTGATCGCACACGGGGGCGCGATGACCTGGTACTTCTCGGCCTTCCAGACAACGCCATACTCTCCTGCCCCCAGTTTTTCGATCAACCGGTACGGCCCAATGACCTCATTCTCTCTCGGCATGGCAGATCCCTGACGCGGGCTTCCCTGCTCCCGCTCTCACCCCCCTCTCGATGGACACCGCACCACCACGGCCCTGGCCCTTGCTGCTCCCAACGGGCGACAGCAAGAATGTGGCGCCAGGCTGGTAGACTACTCAAATCTTGATTAAAAAGAAAGATGCCGGTTTTATGTATCAGAAAGGGATCCAGATCGCGAATGCCGCGCATCGATCCGGAAAAAGGTCTGATCGAAGGGGGAATGGTGGCAATGGATGAAGAGGCGGCGCTCCTCCGCGCCTACCGCGAAACGGAGTACATCGTCTTTACCGAACCGGCCTTGACGCTGCGGGTCGATGAGGTCAGCCCCGCCCTGCTCCAGCTGCATCAGGCGTCTGGCGTCCGTGCCAGCGCCTACGTCACAGCCTGCAACCCGGGCAGTCGGCGCCTCTCCGACGCCGAGAACGCGGACCGTCAGGCCCGGCTGCGGTTGGCGGTCGAGCAGCGCGGCAACACCTTCTTCGATGGAATCGGACTGCATCCGGGAGGCGACTGGCCCGGCGAAACGAGCCTGCTGCTTCTCGGATTGGAACTGCCGGAAGCCGTGTCCCTGGGCCGGGCATGGGGGCAGCGCGCGATTCTCTGGGCGGGAGTCGACGCGATCCCCCGTCTGATCTTCATCGACTGACCCCGGGCGATCTCTCCCGACGACACTTCAACCATTCAGGACAAGGATCTTCTGGAGATCCCGCATATGGCCGAAGAGCAGCAGCAGGTCTCCCTCTTCGATCCTCGTCTCGGGAGTGACGACGCCAAAGACCTTCCGGCTCTTTGCCTTGACCCCAAAGATGTTCGGCCGCTCGACCATCTTGATGATCGAGAGGATATTGAGCTGGTACTCCTGGCGGAGCTTCGCCTCGGCAATTGTCTTCCCGACGAAGAGCTCCGGCGTCTGTACCTCGATGATCTTGTACTCATCCGAAACATCGAGAGAATCGAGCACCCCGCGCATCTGCAGCCGTTTGGCCATTCGCTCGGCCGAGTCTTCTTCCGGATGGATGATCTCGTCGACTCCGATCGCGTGGAGCACCGTCTCGTGGACCTTGTTGATCGAGCGACTGATCAGACGACGGACCTGCAGCTGCTTAAAGAGAGCCGTGACCATGATCGAGGCGCCAAAGTCCTCCCCGATCGTGATCAAGATGACATCGGCATCCTGGTAGGGCAGCAGGCGGATCGCTTGCGCGTCGGTGGCATCCATCCGGATCACGTGCGTGATCGAGTCCTTGACCAGATCGACCTTCTCTTCCCGCGAATCGACGCCGATCACCTCATGGCCAAGGTCGGTCAGTCGTGTCGCCAGGTAGCCTCCAAAATTTCCCAATCCGACAATAATGAATTTCATACGGGCGAGACAGAAACCCGATCCAGTCTCCCGATCAGGTGATGAAGACCCCTTCCTCAGGGTAGTGGTAGTTGAGGGTGCGGGCTTTGCGAACGAGGGCGACCAGGACGGTCAACATCCCGACCCGGCCGAGAAACATCAGCAGCGCCAGCGTCAGCTTGGCGGGAGTCGAGAGACCCGGCGTCACTCCGAGGCTGAGCCCGACCGTCGAGAAGGCGGAGATGACCTCGAAGACGACCGGCAGCAGCGTCAGCTTTGGCTCGAAGAGCAGGATCAGGAAGACCCCCGCCCCGATCACCAGAAACGAGAGCAGCACGACGGCGAACGCTTTGCGGATCGTCTCCTGACTGATCTGGCGACGAAAGACCTCGACCCGGTCCTGCCCCTTGGCCAGACTGACGAGATTGAGGATCGCCACCGCCAGGGTACTCGTCTTGAGTCCCCCTCCCGTCGAAGCGGGCGATGTCCCGACCCACATCAAGAGCAGGTAGAGGAGCAGGGTCGGCACGGCGAGCCCCGTCATGTCGACCGTGTTGAACCCTGCCGTCCGCGGCGTCACCGCGCCAAAGAAGGCCGTCACCCAGCGACCATACCCCGTCACTCCCCGCAGCGTGTGCTGGGCCTCGAAGACCCAGTAGCCGAGAAAGCCGATGACGAGCAGGATCAACGTCGGATAGAGCATCAGACGAATGCCGACATTGACGACTCGCGGGGCGTGGCGGTAGTCCTCGATGCCCAGGACCTGCTTGCGAATTCCCGTCCAGACGTGACGAAGGTAGGTGTAGTAGCCGAGAACGACAGGAAATCCGATCCCCCCCAGCACGATCGTCACCGCCAGAATGAGGTGCACGTGATACTGCGTGCGAAACCCAGGCTCATACAACCCCAGGGAGAGCGTCGAAAACCCGGCGTTGCAAAAAGCCGAAATCGAGTGAAAGATCGCGAAGAAGAGCCGCTCGGCAATTCCAGGCCGCAATCCTGGGTCGAGCAGCCAGAAGATGAGCCCGGCCGCCGTTCCCTCGACCAGCAAGGTAAAGAAGACGACGCGCAACAAGGTGGCGCTGACCTCCCCGATACTCTCCTCATTGATGAAATCACGCAGAAAGAGCTGATTGTGCAGCGAGAAACTGCCTCGGAAGAGAAAGCCGAAGAGGCTGGTGAAGGTCATCATCCCCAACCCCCCGACCTGGATCAGAAAAAGAAGAATCAGCTGCCCGAGGAGCGTGAACTCCGTCGCGGTGTCCCGCACGATCAGCCCCGTCACGCAGACCGCCGAAGTCGCGGTGAAGAGGGCATCGACCAGGCTGATCTCTCCGACTGTCGCGTTCGGCAGCAGCAGCAGCCCGGTCCCCACCAGGACTACCAGGAGAAAACTGAGCAGAAAGACGAGCGCCGGGTGGATCCGCAAGCGGTTGACCGACAGCGTCCAGTGGCTGAACTCGATCAGGAAGAGGATCAGGAGAGGAATTTGTGTGGGAAGCGCCGTGATCGCCAGCCCGGCGCCAGCACTGTCCAGTGCGAGCGTCGGAAGTCGCAGGCTGTTGAGCATACCGGCTAGCAGCAGCAGAATGACCAGCCCCTGCGCCACTCGCCGGAAGCCTCCGGCCCTCTCACGCTCTCGCCATAGACGAAGCGACAGACCGAGCGCCAACGCCAGTGAAAGCCCGGCGTAAATGACGGCCCCCCCCTCCGACCAGGGCGCGGTGCGAAACCCGACATCGAGAAGTAGGATCGCGCCCGCGAGGAGCGCCCCCGCCTGCAGACCCCGCCGCAGCGGCTGGTCCCCCCGCCAACGACGCGGCGACCCCGCTTCCTGCCCTTTCCCACTCAGCACGTCGAGTCTCATAGCGCGGACCGTAATACGCGACCCAACCGCTCGTCAAGCGATCTGTATGCCGTCTGGCTATCCGGCCGTTCACCCAATTGAACGCCATCGGCTAAGTCGATTTTACGGAGGCAAGCAATGGATCTGACGGAGGAAGTCTGGCAGATTAAATCAATGGAAGACAGGGAAGAGTCGGGGCGAGAGGATTCGAACCTCCGGCCTCTCGGTCCCAAACCGAGCGCACTACCAGGCTGTGCTACGCCCCGGAAAGAATGGCCATTATACACGACACGATCGGCAGATCAACCACCGCTCTTCCCACGTCTCCAGTATTTGCTTGTGCACCTACGGCAGGTCGATCCAGAGAAGCTCGCTCTCATGCTGCCCGACGAGAGAGAGGGGGCCAGACGCCTCGATACGCGCCTGATCTCCCGCGGCCAGCCGCTCTCCGTTGACCTCCAGTTCCCCCTCGATCAGATAGAGGAACCCGCGCCGCCCCGGATCGAGCCGCGTCTCGACGTCATCCCCGGCGCGCAGATAGCCGACATAAAATGTCGCCTCCTGATGGATGTGGACCGCTCCCGGATGGCCCTGCCCCGAGGCGATCGGCAACAACCGCCCCGTTCGCTGCTCGCGTGTAAAC
>JBEIJP010000177.1:0-6205 GCA_040380245.1 Acidobacteriota bacterium
GATTGGCGATCAGACCGGCGATCAGATTGGCGATCAGATTGGTTACGAGTCAGTAGGTAAAGTTCAGTTGGATGGATGGAGGAGCATGAGCAGAAGAGGGATGCTGGCGTTGGAAGATGGTCGCGTATTTCGTGGGCGCGCCTGGGGAGCGGAGGGGGAGCGGCTGGGGGAGCTTGTCTTCAACACGTCGTTGATGGGGTATCAGGAGATTCTGACCGACCCCTCCTACGCGGGTCAGATCGTGACCATGACCTATCCGTTGATCGGGAACTACGGGGTCAACCTGGAGGACGCCGAGTCGCGTCGCCCGTTCGCGGAGGGGCTGATCGTCCGGGAGTATGCCGAGGCTCCCTCCAACTGGCGAGCGAGCGGGTCGCTGGAGGACTACCTCGTCCATCACGGGATCGTCGGGCTCTCCGAGATCGACACCCGCGCGCTGGTACGCCACATTCGGGAGAAGGGGGCCTTGCGGGCCTGCCTCTCCTCCGTCGACACCGACGAGGCCCGTCTGGTGGAGAAGGCTCGTCACGTTCCCTCGATGCTCGGGCGCAACCTGGTCGATGAGGTGACGTGTGCGGAGTCCTATTCGTGGCCACTTCCCGCCACGCCGAGCGCGACCCACAATCCGTTTGCTCAACATAGTATCGATCCACTCCACGCGGTGCGAAGCGAACTTGCGGCGCGAGCCGCCTCGGGCGCGGCCCGCTTCCGGGTCGTCGCCTACGATTTTGGGATCAAGTACTACATTCTCCGTTATCTCGAAGCGTTCGGCTGTCAGGTGACGGTTGTACCTGCGCGCACGCCGGCGGAGACGGTCCTTGCGATGGCGCCGGACGGGGTCTTTCTCTCAAACGGTCCGGGGGATCCCGCGGCCTTGCCCGATATCGTCGCGACGATTCGGACGCTGCTCGGCCAGGTACCCATCTTTGGGATCTGCCTGGGCCATCAGCTGCTGGCGCTGGCCCTTGGCGGGCGGACCTACAAGATGAAGTTCGGACACCGGGGAGGCAATCAACCGGTACAGAATCTGCTGACACGGCGTGTCGAGATCACCTCTCACAACCACGGCTTCGCCGTCGATCCCGACAGCCTCGACCCGGAGCAGGTGGAGCTGACCCATCGCAACCTCAACGATGGGTGTCTGGAAGGGTTCCGTCACCGCACGCTGCCCGCCTTCTCGGTGCAGTACCATCCAGAGGCGGGACCGGGACCGCTCGACGCGACCTACCTGTTTCAGTCGTTTGTGGATCTGATGCAGCAGGCGAAGACGAAAGTCGCCTAGTCGGCGAAGGCGAGTGGGGGGGCCAGGGAGTGGGCCCTGCCCCCAGCTGGCAAGTACTTCTTCTCATTGGCTTGGTTGACTTTCACCGTCCTCTTCTCTCTGCTATCGTACCTGTTGGGTTTTTCTCCAATCGAAAGTCAGGTCGAAGGGGCCTTTCCTCTCCAACAAGGATGGGAAAGGTCGATGGTCTCACGCGGAAGTGAGAGCGAGGGCCATGTCAAAGCAGAGAACCTTGCGTCGGAGGCCCCGAGGAACCCATCTTGGTGGTGCGGGAAACAAACGAGTGAATGAGAAATGGAAACGCAAAGGAGTAGAGGAGTTAAGGAGCAAGATATGAGACAACAACTAGGCTTGGCAGCAGCGATTCTTTTGACAGTCGCGTGTCTGGTCTTCCCTGGGTTGGCGCAGGGAGCCGGAACAACGGCGGAGTTACGGGGGGATGTGACGGACTCGACAGGCGCGGTCATTCCCGGCGCCAAGGTGGTCCTGACCGATCTCGCCAAGGGGACCAGCCGGGTCGTGACGACCGATGCCAGTGGCCAGTATGTGGTGATTGGGCTTCTGCCCAGCCAGTACGAGGTCAAGGTGGAGGCGACTGGATTTACCGCCAGCAGCCTGCGCATCGAGCTGACGGTTGGACAGCAGGCCAATCTCCCCTTCCGGTTGACGCCGGGTGGACTTGAGGTGCGGGTCGACATCGTCGCGGGCGCCGAGGTGGTCGAGACCAATCGGACCGAGCAGTCCTCGGTGATCGATGGCAAGCAGATTGTCAACCTCCCGATCAACCGGCGCAACTTCCTTGACTACGCGTTGTTGACCCCCGGGGTCGCTGACTCGGACAATATCGCAGACTCCTCCGACTTCCGGGTCGCACAGACGCCCCAATCGGGCCTCTCCTTTGGCGGCAACAATGGCCGTGGGAACATGGTGCAGATCGATGGCGCCGAGATCCTCAACTCTTCGGGTGGCGTTCAGGCGACCCTCAGTCAGGAGGGCGTTCAGGAGTTCCAGGTCATCCGCAACAGCTTCAGTGCCGAGTACGCCGGATCGGCCGGGGGAGTCGTCAACATCGTCTCGAAGTCCGGGGGGAACGACATTCATGGCAGCCTCTTCGGGCTCTTCCGAGACCGGTCTCTCGACGCGCGCAACGCCTTCGATTTCAATCCGGATGGCCAGTCTCCGTTCAACCGCCAGCAGTATGGGGGATCGATCGGGGGACCACTCCGCCGGGATCGGACCTTCTTCTTCGGCGTCTTTGAGCGGCTCTCGCAGGAGCGTTCGGCCTTTGTCAACCTGCTCAACGACCCGGCCATCTTCCAGCCGACCGGCTCGCAGAACGCGCTGATCAACTACCTCTCGGGCGTGGCCCCATTCGCCACGCTGGCGGCGGGATTGCGCGGGGCGCTGACCACCACGCAGCAGGCCTATCCGCGAACCATTCGCCTCTTCCGGGACAGCAGCGGCCAGTTTCCTTTCCAGGAGTCTCAGACGCAGTTTTCGACGCGGGTCGATCACACCTTCAGTGACCGGAGCTCCGGCTACATTCGCGTCAACGTCACCGACAGCTTCTTCGAGAATCAGGCGGCGGGCCAGTTGACCGCGACCTCCCGCGGGCGCACCTTCGACGCCTGGAATGGGGGCGTCGTCGCTTCTCACAACTATCAGTTTTCGCCAACGGTGCTCAATGAACTCAAGCTGCAGTACAGCTACACCCGGAACAGCTTCATTCCCAATGACAAGTCGGGACCAGAGTTCAACATCGAAGGGTTTGGAAACTTTGGACGCGACATCTTCCTTCCTTCGAAGACGATCGAGCGCCACTATGACGTCTATGACAACTTGACGGTGATCAAGGGCTCCCACACCCTGCGGATGGGGGCATCGGTCTTTCTCCACGACATTTCGACGAACAACGAGACCTACTTTGGGGGGCGCTTCAACTTTGGCGCGGCGATCCCGTTGAGCAATGTGATCGCGCTCAACCCGGCGCTGGGTCCGACGGTGCTGCAGCAACTGCAGGGCTTCCTGACGCAGAATCAGCCGAGTCTGCTGCCGTCGCTGGCGGCGCCGATCAACGCGCTCCAAGCGTTCAACTTTGGCTTGCCGTTGCTCTACCAGCAGGGATTCGGCGATGCGGAGGCCTCGGGTTGGATGGGCCGCTACGGATTCTACCTGCAGGATGCCTGGCAGATTCGCCGGAACTTCACGCTCAACCTCGGGATGCGGTACTCGATCAACGACGAGCCCTTCTTCGTCCCGACGTCCTATCGCGACTGGCAGCCACGGGCCAGCTTTTCGTGGGATCCGAAAGGGGATGGGAAGACGGTCATTCGCGGCGGCGGCGGAATCTTTGTTGGATTCCTCAATCAGGCGGTCGCCAATGTGACGCGGGAGCTGGGAGGGTTCAATGACCCGACGAGCATCTTCATCGTCCTGGCGACTCCGACGACCAACAACTTTGGTCTGCCGCGCTCCTTCGATATGTTCAACGGGTTGGCGACGCTGACCAACTTCTTCTCGCGCCCGATCACCCTCGCGGACGTGCGGCAGATTCTCCCACCGGCGGGGACGCCCAATGCCCGGCCGATCACGCCTGGTCCGGGAGCCCCCCTCGAAGTTCGATTCCGACTGGCCCCCGGGTACCGCAATCCGACGACCTATCAGTCGAGCTTCGGCATTCAGCGGGATCTGGGCGGGGGATTCTCGCTCGACGCGGGCTACCTCTTCGTTCGTGGACTGCATCAATCCATCAACCGGGACGTCAATCAGTTCCGGGCCACGGGGCCGGTCAATCCACTCAATCCGCTGGGAGGCCCGACCTTCGTCCGCTTCCCGGCTCCGGGAGGCAGCTCCGATTTTCGCAATCCGCTGATCCTGCAGGACAACGTCTACCAGATGTCCGCCAATTCGTTCTATCACGGGATGACCCTGCAGGTGCAGAAGCGGTTCGCGAACAACTTCAGCCTCAACGCGCACTACACCCTCGCCAAGGCGATCGACGAGGTGACCGACTTCAACAGCGACTTCTCGTCGCAGAATCCGCTCAACGTGCGGCTTGACCGGTCGCTCTCCGCTTTCGACCAGCGCCATCGCTTCGTCTTCAGCGGGGTCCTGCAGAGCTCATCGAAGAATGCGCTCCTGCGAGACTGGTTGCTCGCGCCGATCTTCGTCGCGCAGAGTGGGCGACCATTCAACCTGCTGCTCGGCTTCGACGCCAATGCGGACGGACGTCCCCAGTCCGATCGGCCGGGCCAGGCGGGCCGCAACACGGGAACGGGAGCGGCCTTCTACAGCTTCGATCTGCGCCTTTCCCGACGGTTTCTGGTCCGGGACAGCCGGTTCCTCGAGGTGACCTTCGAGGGCTTCAACCTCCTCAACCAGACCAACTTCGCCGGCATCAACAATACGCTTGGCGGAGCCTGCACCGACAGCACGGGCCAGATCATTCCGTGCAACCTGACGGGAGCGGCGCCCATCGCCAACTTCAATCTTCGTGGACGTGCCGATCGCAAGCCGACGCAGCCGCTGGGCTTTACCTCGGCCTTCGATCCACGCCAGGTCCAGATCGGGATCCGCTACAACTGGTAGTCGGAGCCAGACCGCTCGTCGGTGGGGAGGAGAATCCGCTCCTCCCCACCGACATTTCTCTCGCAGCGATCTTTCCTTCATTCCCCCCGCCATTTCTGACACACTTTTTCCACGTTCTTCCCCTAAGGTGATCGAGTTTTCAAGAATAGGGGAAGAATGCGGTAATTCCATTGCGGAAGCGATCCGCTCCCGGAGGGGGAGTCGGGCGTACCGCGTCTTAGCTGAATTGGGCCAGACTGGGCCGGACTGGGCCCGACAGTGCCGGACAGAGTTGATTGAGGGCGAGGAGGGAGCCGTGCCAATTGGGTCGACAACCGAACCACGGCGGGCGAAGGCGCCTGAGGGAGGAACCGGCTCGTTTGGGCGTGGACGGGACGACCTGCCCAGTGGAAGGGGCGGGGGCGGAGACGGAGCGTCCTTTCCCACTGCCTCGGACCGAACCCCTCCGCTCGAAGGCTATCGCCTGGGCATGTGGCTGACCCTGGTCAGCGTCGCCATCCTCTTTCTGGCTTTGACGGTCTTCTACATCTTCAATGGAGCGCAGCGGAAGCCCATCGTCATGCCGCAGATCCTCTGGGTGAGTACGCTCCTGATTCTCCTCAGCAGTGTGACCTTGGAGATCGCTCGGCGTGCGCTCCGGCGTCGCCTGGAGCGCCCCTTTCAGCTCTGGATTACGGCCACGATGCTGCTGGGGGGAGGGTTTCTCGTGGCACAGCTCCTTGCCTGGCAAGCCCTCTCCGAGGCGGGATTCTACGTCAACCGGAACTTTCGCAGTGGGTACGCCTATCTCTTTACCGGCCTTCACGGAGCACACTTACTGGGGGGCCTGCTCGGGCTCGTCTATCTGGTCTGGCGTCGGGCTGAATCGTGGACGGTGCTTCGCCGACGCGTCTCGGTCGACATGATGGCGCTCTACTGGCATTTTCTGGGTGGTCTCTGGCTCTATCTCTGGGCACTGATCTTTTTCTGGCAAGTGGGGGAGGGGGAATGACAACGAGCGATCTTCCGACAGTCAACGCGATTCTCAACAGCACCAGCGCGGTCCTGCTTCTGGTCGGATGGCGCATGATCATGCAGCGGCGGATCCAGGCGCACCGGATCTGTATGGGCAGCGCGCTGGGCACGTCCGCGCTCTTTCTCGCCTCGTACCTCTTCTACCACTATCACCACGGATCGACCCGCTTTTCGGGTACCGGGCTTCTCCGAACGGTCTATTTGACGATCCTGACCAGCCACACCATTCTGGCGGTCGTCATCCTTCCGATGATTCTGGTGACGGTGGCAAGAGCCTTGCGGGACGACCGGCCTGCCCACCGACGCATCGCCCGCTGGACC
>JBEIJP010000178.1:0-6201 GCA_040380245.1 Acidobacteriota bacterium
CAGCATCAGACATTTTCCATGACATCATCGGTTGAACAGGCGGGCGAATCCCCGTACGCGGCGTTGCGGGTGCGCCCCTTTCTCTCCTTTCTGCTGGGTCACATTCTGTCTGTGCTTGGGGTGCAGATGCAGACCGTGGCAGTGGGGTGGGAGCTGTACGAGCGAACGAACTCGGCGTGGGCGCTCGGGCTGGTCGGGTTGATCATGGCGGGGCCGATGATCGGGCTGGCGCCGATCGCGGGGCAGACCGCCGATCGGATGGATCGGCGGCGGTTGTTGATGATCGCGTCGTGGGTGGCGGTCGTCAGTTCGCTGGGGCTGACTCTGGTCTCGTTGGCCGGCGGAGGGATCGGATGGATCTACTTCTGCTTGTTGGGAAGTGGGCTGGCGCGAGCGTTTCAGGGACCAGCCCGATCCTCGTTGATGCCACTGCTGGTGCCGCGCCCCCTCTTCAGCAACGCGGTGACCTGGGCCGTCAGCGGGTTCGAGATGGCCTCGATGGTGGGTCCAGCCCTTGGTGGAATCCTGATCGCGGCATTTGGAGGGGCGCAGTGGGTCTATGCCTTGAGCGCCGCCGGAAGCCTGCTCTACGTGGTCATGCTCGGCTCGATCAAGGGGTCCTCGTACCGCGCGAGTCGGTCTTCGACCAGTGAGAGCACCGGGGAGGGGGGACGGAGCGGCTGGCAATCTCTCATGGTCGGGTTTACCTATGTCGGATCGAACCGCTTGCTGCTGACGATCATGCCGCTCGACCTTCTGGCCATTCTGCTGGGAGGAGCAGTCGCGCTGCTGCCGATCTTCGCGCGGGACATTCTGCAGGTGGGGCCGCGGGGGCTGGGGTGGTTGCAGGCGGCCCCGCCACTGGGGGCGATGACCATGGCGTTGCTGACCGTGCACCTGCCGCCCATTCGAAGGGCCGGACGGGCTCTCCTCTGGGCGGTGGGCGGCTTTGGGGTCACGACGCTCATCTTCGGACTCTCGACCCATTTCTGGTTGTCTCTGGTCATGTTGTTTCTGACGGGAGCCTTCGATAACATCAGCGTCGTTATCCGACAGACCATGGTGCAGTTGCTGACCCCGGACGAGATGCGCGGCCGGGTCTCGGCGGTCAATGGGATGTTCATCAACGCGTCCAATGAGATTGGTCGATTCCGGGCAGGGGCGATGGCCGGATTGACCGGGCCGATCTTCTCCGTGGTGGGAGGGGGAGTCGCCTGCCTGCTGGTGGTGCTGGTGATCGCCGCCCGTTCGGCCCCGCTGCGGGCGTATGGGTCCCTTGTCGGAGAGCGGGAGGAGATCGAAGAGGAAGCGCCCCGGGGCGAATCGAGTGGGACGAGCTGAAGCGGAGGAAGATGTGAAGAAGATTCACCTGCAGTACGGACAAGAGGGACTGGAGATCACGCTTCCCTCGGAACGAGTCACGGTGGTGGAGCCACGTTTCGTGCCGGGTCTGCCCGATGAGGCGGCAGCTTTTCAGGAAGCGGTTCGTCAGCCGATCCAGAGCCGTCCCCTGCGGGAGCTGATCGCGGCAGAGGACCGGGTGGCGATCGTCATCGCCGACTTGACCCGCCCCCTTCCGTCGGATCGCCTCCTCCCATGGCTGCTGGAGGAGATCGCCCACGTCCCGGATGAGCAGGTAGTGATCCTCAATGGAACCGGCTCCCACCGGATCAACACGCCGGAAGAGCTGGAACGGATGGTGGGCGCCGAGATCCTGCGGCGATACCGGGTCGTCAACCACAACTCACACGATCGCTCGACGATGGCGGTGGCGGGTCGTGCCCCGGGAGGACGAGAGGTCCTGCTGCAGCGCGACTATGTCGAGGCCGACAAGCGGATCGTCCTCGGCTTCATCGAACCCCACTTCATGGCCGGCTTCTCCGGTGGGTACAAGGGGATCTTCCCGGCGATCGCCGATATCGATTCGATCATCCATTACCACCGGGCCGAGGTGATCGGAGACCCACGCAGCACCTGGGCCATCCTGGAGGGCAATCCGACGCAGGAGCAGATCCGCTTCTACGGATCCCTGATCCCGGTCGACTTCTGCATCAACGTCACGCTCAATCGCCGAAGGGAGATCACCCGCTTCTTCTGCGGGGAGGTGATCGCGGCGCACGAGGCCGGGTGCCGCTTCTCGAAAGAGACGGCGATGATCGCCTGTGCCGAGCCGTTCCCGATTGTCGTGACGACCAACAGCGGCTATCCGCTCGATCAGAATCTCTACCAGGCGGTCAAGGGGATGTCGGCGGCCGCGCAGATCATCACTCCCGGGGGCTTGATTCTGGCGGCGTCCCGCTGCAACGACGGCTTTCCCGACCACGGAAATTTCAAGAAACTGCTCTTCGAACACCCGACGCCGGAAGCGATCCTGGAGACGGTGCTCGCGCCGGGATTCCTGCTCTTCGACCAATGGGAGGCGCAATTGCTGGCGATGATCCGGCGGCAGGCCCGCGTCGGCCTCTACAGCGAACTTCCCCCGGACGAGGTCCGACGGGCCCACCTGGAACCGATCGAAGACCTCTCGGCAGCGGTGGCGGCGGAACTGGCGCGAATCGGGAGCGACGCCCCCATCGCCGTCCTCCCCGAAGGTCCCCTGACGATCCCCTACCTGCCTGAAGCCTGATGCGATTGGAGATGAGATGAGCCTTTCGATTCCTGCGATTCGATCCCACTTCCCTGCCCTCACCCGTCAGCACGGTGGATACCCTGTCGCCTATTTTGACGGTCCGGGAGGCACACAGACCGCCGTCGAGGTCGTCGAGGCGATGCGGGACTACCTGCTGCACCACAACGCGAACACCCACTGGATCTATCCCACCAGCCAGGAGACGGACGCCCTGCTGGCGGAGGCGCGCGCCACCTTCGCCGACTTCTTCCACTGCCAGCCGGACGAGGTCAGCTTTGGCAACAACATGACGACGATCACCTTCCACGTGTCGCGGGCGCTGGGACGCGGATGGCATCCGGGAGACGAGATCGTCGTCACCGAGTTGGACCACCACGCCAACGTCGATCCGTGGCGGGAGATGGCCCGTGATCGCGGCTTGACGGTCCGAACCGTCCGGCTCCTGACCGAGAGCGGCCAGCTCGACTGGGAGGATCTGGAGGAGAAGCTGACCCCGCGGACGAAGCTGCTGGCGATCGGAGCGGCCTCGAACGCGCTCGGGACGATCAACGACATCGCCCGGGCGGCACGGCTGGCCCACCAGGTCGGAGCGCTCGTCTTTGTCGACGCGGTGCATTATGCGCCCCATCAGCTGGTCGATGTCCAGGAGTTGGGGTGTGATCTGCTCGCCTGCTCTGCCTACAAATTTTATGGCCCGCACCTCGGGATCCTCTATGGTCGCCGAGAGATTCTCGAGCAGCTGGATGTGCCGAAGCTGGCCCCGGCGTCCAATGAGGCGCCGGACCGGCTCGAGACTGGCACGCAGAATCACGAAGGGATCGTCGGAGCGGCGGCGGCGGTCAACCTGATCGCCTCCTGGGGAAGCGGTGAGAGCCGACGAGCGCGATTGACCTCGGCGATGGGGGCCCTGCACGACCAGGGAGATCGGCTCTTGCGGCGGCTGTGGGACGGACTCCACTCGATCGAGGGGGTCACTGTTTACGGGCCCAGTCCTGACCAACCGCGGACGCCGACCGTCTCGTTCTGTTTGAGAGGCGTTCCAGCCGTCGAGTTGGCGGCCTTTCTGGCGACGCGGGGACTCTTCGTCTCCCACGGCGACTTTTACGCGCAGACGGTCGTCGATCGATTGGGCAAGGGCGAGCAGGGGCTGCTCCGGATTGGCTGCTCCTGCTACACCAGCGAGGAGGAGATCGAGCGGCTGCTCGCGGGAATTCGGGCCTTTCCGGGCTGAACCGGCTCCCGGTGGCTGATCAACAAGCGACCAGACGAGAGAGGGGAGCAAGCGATTGCTCCCCTCTTCTCTTGGGGGCGTCAGGAACGGTTCTTCCGCGGAGGCGATCCTGACGGCGGCGGCTCGGGAGATGTCGCCCGGCGCAGGGCGTCCGAGAAGGGGTTGTTGAACCCTTTGTTCGCTGGAGGAGCAGGGCGTGAGCCAGGGGCTGGACGTCCAGTCTGCCCCGGCCTGGGTCTCCGGGCGGCGCCGTCGCCGGCCGCTCCCGTCTGAGCCTCTGCCGATGGCTGGCCCGCCCGGCCCGTCGAGTCGATCCGCATGGTCAGCGCAATCTGTTGCCGGTCGAGATCGACCTTGAGCACCTGCACCCGGACGCGGTCGCCCGGATTGACCACCTTGCGCGGATCCTTGACGAACTGCTCGCTCAGCTGCGAAATGTGGACCAGACCATCCTGGTGAACTCCAATATCGACGAAGGCGCCAAAGTTGGTGACGTTGGTGACAATGCCGGGACAGATCATTCCGGGCACCAGATCCGTGATGGCGTGCAAATCTTCGTGGAAGGAGAAGGCGGCGAAGGACTCGCGCGGGTCGCGACCCGGCTTCTCCAGCTCACGGACGATATCATCGAAGGTGAACTCACCGACCTGATCGCGCAGGTGCTTCGCCTGGCGCACGAGCGCCACGCCGCTTCCGAGAAGATCGCCGACCCCCTTGCCCATCTCCTGGGCCAGCTGCTCGAGCAACGCGTAGCGCTCGGGGTGAACCCCGGTGTTGTCGAGGGGATGGCTCGCCTCAGGGATCCGCAGGAAGCCGGCCGCCAATTCGAAGGTCTTGCGGCTGAACCGGGGAACTTCGAGAAGCTGCTCCCGCGATCGGAAGAGCCCTTGCTCCGAGCGGTGCTCGACGATCTTCTTTGCCAATGCCGGCCCAATCCCCGAGACTCGCGAGAGCAGATGGTAGGAGGCCGTGTTCAAGTTGACGCCGACCGAGTTGACGCAGACATCGACGACCAGATCGAGGCTCTTCTTGAGCGCGACCTGATTGACGTCGTGCTGGTACTGACCGACGCCGATGCTCTTCGGATCGATCTTGACCAGCTCGGCGAGTGGATCCTGCAGGCGGCGGGCAATCGAGATCGCGCCCCGCACCGTCAGATCGAGCTCGGGAAACTCCTCGCGCGCCGTCTCGCTGGCGCTGTAGATGCTGGCGCCGGACTCGTTGACGAGAACGACCGGCACCTGCAGCCCGGCCTCTGTCAGCGTCTCGCGCACAAAGGCCTCGGTCTCCCGACCGGCGGTCCCATTGCCCACGGCAATCGCCCGGATCGATCCATTGCGGACGATCTCCGTCAGGAGTCGCTTCGCCCGCTCCTGGTCGTTCTTCGATTGGAGATGAATGACGTGATCGGCGAGGTACCGTCCACCGTCATCGACGACGGCCAGCTTGCAGCCGGTCCGGATCCCTGGATCGACTCCCAGCACGGCTTTCGACCCAAACGGGGCGGAGAGGAGCAGCTTCCGGACATTCTCGGCAAAGACCTTGATCGCCGCCTCGTCCGCGACCTCTTTGAGGGCGCGGTGGACCTCGGTCTCGATGCTGGGTTGGACATAGACGCGGAGGGCCAGTCTGGCGGCCCGGAGAAGCACCTCCGCCCCGAGAGAGTCAGCGACGGGGCAGGCGGCATGCTCGAATTGAGCCAGCAACATCGGTTCCATCTCGACGTCTTCCGGCGCGGGCCCGATCGAGAGCGAGAGCTCTTCCTCCATCCAGCCGCGGCGCATCGCGAGGTACCGGTGGGAGTTCTGCGGATCGAGCAGCGAGGCGATCGGCTCGAAGTACTCGAAATAGCGCTCAAACTTGCTGTTCGGTTTGGCCTTCTCGCCCTTCCTGGTCGTCGTTGCCCCGCGCTCGAAGAGGGTTCGTCGAACCGTCTCGCGCAACTCCGGCATCTCCGTCAGCCGCTCTGTCAGGATATCCTGCGCTCCCTGGAGGGCCGCCGCCACATCCTGGACGCCCTTCTCGGCGTCGCAGTAGGTCTCGGCGAACGACTGGAGGGTAACGCCAGCGGCGGGGGTCTCCGCGCCGTGGCCAATCTGCCAGATCCACTCCGCGAGGGGCTCCAGGCCCGCTTCGCGCGCGAGGGTCGCCTTCGTTTTCCGCTTCTGTTTGTACGGAAGATAGAGGTCTTCGAGCTGGTCGAGATGAAACGTCGAGAGGATCTTCTCTTTCAGCTCGGGGGTCATCTTCACGCCCAGCCGGGTAAACAGCGCGATGCTCTCGGCGTGCGTCATCAAGGTTCCGCTGCTTGGCCCGCTGTACAGGTCGGTTCGCCAGTTGG
>JBEIJP010000179.1:0-6170 GCA_040380245.1 Acidobacteriota bacterium
CACCTCCTGCCGCTCCTCGCCGCGTCGCGCCTGGACGGTCAACATGACCATCTCCCGCTCGACGTGAGCGCTCGCCGTCATATCGGTCACCTGGATCACTTTGACCAGTTTGAGCGTCTGACGCAGGATCTGCTCGATGATGTGGTCGTTTCCGTGGGTCGTCAAGGTCATGCGCGAGACCCCCTCCTCGAGGGTCGGCGCGACGTTGAGCGTATCGATCTGATACCCACGGGCACTGAAGAGGCCAGAGACGCGCGAGAGCATCCCATATTCGTTCTCGACTAAGAGAGAGATGGTATGTTTCATAAATTCAAGGGGAGAGGGCCTGCGCCTCACGCCAGGATCATATCCTTCAACGCCGCTCCAGCCGGCACGATGGGGAAGACATTCTCTTCCCGGGCCACTTGCATCTCGATCAGGACGGGACCCGGTGTCCGCAACGCCTGCTCCAGCGTCGGGATCACCTCCCCGACCTTGGTCGCCCGGAAGGCCGGGACATCATAGGCGCCTGCCAGTTTGACGAAGTCCGGCGCCACCTCCATATCGCTGTGGGAGTAGCGATGCTCATAGAACTGCTCCTGCCACTGCCGGACCATCCCGAGGTAGCCATTGTTGATGATGAGGATCTTGACGGGGATGTTGTACTGACGGACCGTCGCCAGTTCGTTGAAGCTCATTTGAAATCCGCCATCTCCGACAACGGCCACGACCAGATCGTCCGGTCGCGCGACTGCCGCTCCCATCGCCGCGGGAAATCCGTAGCCCATCGCCCCGAGCCCGCCGGAGTTGAGCCATTGACGGGGCTCCTCGAACCCATAGAGCTGGGCGGTCCACATCTGGTGCTGTCCGACATCCGCCGAGACGACCGCTTTTCCTCCCGTGATCCGGTGCAGCTCCTGGATGACATACTGCGGTTTGATAATGTCTCCATCCTCCTTGAACCAGAAGGGATGCTGCTGCCGCCAGTCGGCGATCTGATCGAACCAGGTCTGCCGGCCTCCCAAATAGGCGCCTTGCGCGATCTGCTGCTCCGCCTCGGCCAGCATCTGCTCGACGACGACCCGGGCGTCCCCGATGATCGGGAAATCGCAGGCGACGTTCTTTCCGATGCAGGAGGGATCGATGTCGACGTGGACAAAGCGGGCGCCCTTGGCGAACTCACTCAGCTTGCCGGTGACCCGATCATCGAACCGGGCGCCGATCGAGATTAGCAGGTCGCAGTTGTTGACCGCCATATTGGTCCAGTACCCGCCGTGCATCCCCAGCATGCCGAGGCTGTAGGGATGGCTCGCCGGGAAGGCTCCCAGCCCCATCAGCGTACAGGTGGTCGGGAGCTGGAGCTTCTCGGCCAACCGCCGCACCCCTTCGTGCGCCCCCGCGCTGATCGCTCCGCCTCCGATATAGAGAACCGGCCGCTCCGCCTCGAACATCGCTTCGACGGCCCGCTTGACCGCGCGGGGATTCCCCTGCGTCTGCGGATTGTAGCTGCGCAGCTCGATCGTCTCCGGATAGCTGAACTCCATCTCCTGCGCCGTCATATCCTTCGGCAGGTCGACCAGCACCGGTCCCGGTCGCCCCGTCGAGGCGACATGGAAGGCCTCCTTGATCGTCGGCGCCAGGTCCTCGACCTTCTTGACGAGGTAGTTGTGCTTGACGCAGGAACGGGTGATGCCCGTCAGATCCGCTTCCTGAAACGCGTCGTTGCCGATGAGGTGCGTCGGCACCTGCCCGGTGAAGACGACGATCGGCAGCGAGTCCATGAACGCGTTGGCAATGCCCGTCACCGCGTTCGTTCCTCCCGGCCCGGATGTTACCAGGGCCACCCCTGTCTGGCCGGTCGCTTGCGCGTAGCCAGCCGCTCCGAAGAGGGCCGCCTGCTCGTGGCGCACCAGGTAGTGCGTCATCCCCAGGGACTCCGCGTGCTTGATCATCTCGTCGTAGATGTGCAGGACAGCCCCTCCGGGATATCCAAAGATGTGTTTGACACCCTCGCAGCGCAACGATTCCAGCAGAATTCGCGCTCCTCGCATTTTCATGGCTTGATTACCTCAAAAATTGTCTCGGGTTGCAGGCTCGATTGTTCCCACTGGCGCGGCCCCATACCACGCGAGTGAGCGGACCACAGGTCCTCATGACTCTTTTGCTGACTCTTTCGCTGACTCTGTCTGGTCAGGCGTCTCTCAGGCGGCGCCGGACTTCTTCACCCAGGTCACGGGTGGAGCATTGCCGCGGCTGGCTCTTGAGGTCTGGTGTGCCATAGCCGTCGACGAGGGTCAATCGGATCGCCTCCTCCAGCAGGGACGCCTCCTTTTCCAGCCGACAGGTGTGCCGCAGCAGCATGGCGCACGAAGCGATCGCGCCGAGCGGGTTGGCGATCCCTTTCCCGGCAATGTCCGGGGCCGAACCGTGGACCGGCTCGTAGAGCTCCACCGTTCCGCCGAGGCTTGCCGAGGGCAGCATTCCGAGCGATCCCGTCAGCACCGAGGCCTCGTCGCTGAGGATGTCGCCGAAGAGATTCTCGGTGACGATCACATCGTAGCTCGTTGGCCGGGTGACCAGCGCCATCGCGCAACTGTCGACATAGCCGTGTTCGAGCGTGACATCCGGGTACTCGGCGCCCAGTCGTGTCACGACCTTGCGCCAGAGCTGCGAGCTCTCCAGGACATTGGCCTTGTCGATCGAGGTCAACTTGCGGCGTCGTCCCCTTGCCAGCTCGAAAGCGACCCGCGCGACCCGCTCCACCTCCGGTGCGGTGTAGGCCATTGTGTTCAGGCCCCGCTCCTCGGTGATCTCGCGCGGTTGTCCGAAGTAGGCTCCCCCCGCCAGCTCGCGGACGATCAGCAGGTCTGTGCCCCGCACGATCTCGGCTTTGAGGGGGGAGGCGTCAATCAGGGTCTCGTGTAAAAAGGCCGGGCGAAGGTTGGCATAGACGCCCAGTCCGGCGCGCAGCCCCAACAACCCCGTCTCGGGCTTGAGCCGCGGCGGCAGCGCGTCATACTGCGGTCCTCCGACCGCTCCCAGCAGGACCGCGTTGCTGGCCAGGCACGTCTGCAGGGTCGCCTCCGGCAGGGGAGACCCTGCCTGGTCGACCGCGATGCCTCCGATCAGGCAGGTCTCGTACTGAAAGACGTGCCCAAACCGTTCGGCGATCGCGTCAAGACACGCGACCGCCTCCTGGGTCACTTCGACCCCGATCCCGTCTCCGGGAAGTACTGTAATCTTGGCGTTCATAGTCGTCCGATTCCTGGGAGTAGAGGCGGTTCCGGCCGCTTCAGGACCCTGCCTGCGCCTTCTTCTGGATGTGCGGCAGGAGCCCGCCGTCCTCGATCAGTTCCCGCGCGAAGTCGCTCAGCGGCACGAAGGCCGCTTCCCGACCGCTCGTCAGGTTGCGCAGCCGACCCGCCACCAGATCCAGCTCGAGATGATCGCCGGTCCCCACCACCTCAAGTGCCTCCGGACACTCGATCGCCAGGAACCCATTGTTGATGGCGTTCCGGAAGAAGATCCGGGCATAGCTCCGGGCAATGACCACCTTGACGCCCGCTCCTCGCAGGGCCCAGACGGCGTGCTCACGGGACGATCCACAGCCGAAGTTGTCTCCGGCGATGACAAAATCTCCCGGCAGAACCCGCTTGACAAACGCGGGATCGATATCTTCCATCGCGTACTTGGCCAGCTCCGCCTCTTCGTGCACATTGAGATAACGGGCTGGAATGATCTCGTCAGTGTTGATGTGCGCGCGCTCATACACGTGCGCGTAACCAGTCAGCGTATCGGGTAATGCGGCCATAATGCGTACTCTTCTCTCCGAAATTATTGAAGGAATGGACGGGGATCCGTGATCGTGCCGGTGATGGCGGTCGCGGCCGCCGTCGCCGGGCTCGCCAGGTAGACCTTGGCGCTGGGATGGCCCATCCGACCCACAAAGTTGCGGTTGGTGGTCGAAAGGCAGGTCTCCTCCGCTCCGAGCACCCCCATGAAGCCCCCGAGACAAGCTCCGCAAGTCGCCGTCGAGACGACACAGCCCGCGTCGGCGAAGATCTCGAGAAGCCCTTCCCGCATCGCTGTCTTCCAGATCTCGGTGGTCGCCGGCACGACGATCGCCCGCGTCCCGTTGGCCACCTTGTTCCCCTTGAAGATCTGGGCGGCGATCCGCAGGTCCTCGATCCGCCCGTTGGTGCAGGATCCGATGTAGACCTGGTCCATCTTGACCCGTTCGACCTCGCCGATGAAGCGTCCATTCGACGGCAGGCTCGGCAGGGCGACGATCGGCTCCAGCTGATCCAGTTCGATCGTCATGCGCTCGGTGTAGACGGCGTCCTCATCCGACTCGTAGCAGGTGAAGGGCTCTTTCGTTCGCGCCCGGACGTACTCTTCCGAGATGGCGTCGACCGGCATGATCCCGCTCTTCCCGCCCGCCTCGATCGCCATATTGGTGATCGTGAAGCGGGCCTCCATGCTGATGCTTGCCAGCCCGTTGCCGCGGTACTCCATTGCCCGGTACCGGGCGCCATCGACCCCGATCTTCGAGATGATGTAGAGAATGATATCTTTCGAGTAGACCCCGAACGGCAGGCGCCCATTCAGCTCAAAGAGCATCGAATCCGGCACTTTGAACCAGAGCTCGCCCGTCGCCAGCGCCGCCGCCAGGTCGGTCGAGCCGATGCCGGTGGCAAAGGTCCCGAGCGCGCCCATCGTCGTCGTGTGCGAGTCTCCGCAGATCACCGTCATCCCCGGGAGGACGTGCCCCTGCTCGGGCGCGATCGCGTGGCAAATGCCGTGGTTCCCGACCTCGTAGTAGCGTTCGATGCCCTGCTCGATCCGCCATTCGCGAAGCTGCTTGGCCAGTTCCGCGCTCTTGATGTCCTTGTTCGGGACGAAGTGGTCCGGAGTGACCAGAATCTTGGACGGATCGAAGACCTTGTTGATTCCCAGCTTTCGCAGCATCGCGACCGCTGGCGGTGTCGTCACGTCGTGCGCGACGATGAGGTCGATCTTCGCGTTGACAATCTCTCCTGGCCTTACCAGGTCACGACCGCTGTGTGCGGCCAGAATCTTCTCCGTCATCGTCATTCCCATATCAGTCTTCTCTCCCTCGCTGCATTGGTTATACAGTTGGTTACGCTGTCGATCCTGGGTCGGTCTCGCTCGCCGGGCCTGCTCCCGGTCCTGGCTTCCCTATTTAAGCCGCGGTCCGGGTTCGTTCCCGGGCATAACATGCCTTGTTCACCGCGTTGAGATAGGCACGCGCGCTGGCGTCGACGATATCGGTACTGGCCGCCTTCCCGGTGTAGGAGGTCCCGTCAAACTCGACGTGGACGAAGACCTCGCCGACCGCGTCCGTCCCGCGCGTGATCGACCGTACCGTGTAGTCCAGCAGATTGCCCTTGAGGCCCGTCAACTGATCGATGGCCTCCATCAGGGCGTTGACCGGTCCGTCTCCCGTCGCGCTCCCGCTCAACTCCTCTTCCGTCGTCGTGTCGAGGAGCTTGATGGCGGAGGTCGCCTCGGGCGCGGTGCCTGCCGTCGACTGCAGCTCCCGCAGTTTATACCGCTCCGGGATCTGGGCGAAGCCATCCTGCAGAATCGCCGTCAGGTCTTCTTCGAAGATCTCTTTCTTCTGGTCGGCCAGTTTGGTGAAGAGCTTGTAGGCCTTGTCGAGCTCGGGACGGCTCAGCGTGTACCCCATCTCCTCGTACTTCTTGCCGAGGGCGTGCCGACCGGAGTGCTTGCCCAGGACGATGCTGTTGGTCTTCACCCCGACCGATTCGGGGGTCATGATCTCGTAGGTCAGGCGGTTGCGCAGGACGCCGTGCTGATGAATCCCGGCTTCGTGCGCGAAGGCGTTCTTGCCGACGACCGCTTTGTTGGGCTGGACCAGCACGCCGGTGATGTTCGAGAGGGTCTGGCTGGAGCGATAGATCTCTTCGGTGACGATCCCCGTCTCGAAGGGCATGAGATCTCGACGCACGCGAAGCGCCATGACCAGCTCTTCGAGCGAGGCATTTCCCGCCCGCTCCCCGATTCCATTGATCGTGCACTCGACCTGGCGCGCCCCGGCCGCGATCGCCGCCAGGGAATTGGCGACGGCCAGCCCGAGATCGTTGTGGCAGTGAACGCTGATCACCGCCTGGTCGATGTTGCGGACTTTCCGGCGGAGCGTCTCGATG
>JBEIJP010000180.1:0-6152 GCA_040380245.1 Acidobacteriota bacterium
CCCTCTTCAAAGGAGAGGGGGAGGCGGGCGATGCGTTCGGCTCCGGCCTGGCCAACCCCGGGGAGCCTGGCAAAGGCGGCAATCATTCTGGCGGAGTCGAAGAGCGGCGTCGCCTTGCCGGTTCGTGCCTCGACCCGCAGGTAGACCGCCTGGCGCGTCTGGGGATCGAGCCGACGCTGGAGGTAGTGGGTGGCGTCGATCCAGGTCAGCCCCATCGGCGGCGCGCCGTTGAGGTTGACGCGGCGGACCGGGTCGTAGAGGTCGTCGAGCGTCAGTGCCTTCTTCTCCTGCGCGGCGGCCCATCCACCACCCGCCATCACCACGACGATTCCGATCAGGAGCGCTGCCAGCCAGCTCCCAACTTCCCTTCCTTCTCTCGCCATCCGATCCATCCGTCGTCCTCCTCGATTGCAGTGTGATTGGTGCGTGATTGCTGTCTGTCTGTCACCGGGCCCCCTCAAGCGCTTCCAGCGGCTAGGAGAGGCGCGGCACCTCGATGGTGAAGGGAACGGTCAGGATCCGGTCGGCCCGCTGAAACTGGGACCAGATCCGGTAGCGCCCCGGGCGAGGGAAGAAGGTGTCGAAGGTGACCTCCGAGGTCGCCGCCAGCCGCCGCTTCTCCGCCTCGCTCATCCCCTCGGGCAGCATCTCGGTCGGGTGGGAGTGGAGATAGTCTGTCCCATCCTCGCTGAGGATGAGCGTATGGCCCCACGCCGCGAGGTAGGGGCGCAGGTCCTTGACTGGCTGCCCGGATGGCTCATCGATCAGTCGGTAGTGGAGCTCGAACTCCTCGCCGGAGTAGAGTGGAAAGGGCTCGAAGGTCAGCTCGAAGCGCGTCCCGTCGATCGTCCGGACGAGCCGCCCATCGACCGGCCGCTCCGGCTGCAATCGGGCGGTCGACGAGACCAGGTCTCCCTTGAAGCCCGCCGTGATGAGGTGATGATGGGTCACCTGCGGCATGCCTCCCCCGGGAAAGAAGTCGCAGAAGACCTTGTAGTAGCCTTCGCGCGGCAGCCGCGTGACAATCTCAAAACTCCCGTCGGGGAGACGCGCGGGGTGAATGTGATCGAAGCTCGTCAAGTCCTGGCTGACGACGAAGAGGTGGAAGGGCATATCGTGCAGGATGTTGAAGGTCTTGACCTGCTCGTGCGTCGTCGGGTGGAAGACTCGGAAGCGCATCTTCAGATCCTCCCCGGCGCGCGGCGGCGAGGGGGAGGTCTCGAGATGGACCCGGAACTCCTCCGTCTCTGGCGGAGCCCCCTTGATCAGCTTCATATTGCATTTCGGGCAGAGACCCGCCGTGCCGGAGATGGCATCGGCGTGCATCGGGCAGGTGTAGAACTCCGGGGCCCCGCTGGTGGTCGCCGAGGCCGCGACCAGCCGGGTGTTGCACTTCTGGCAATGGCCCGGGGCTTTCGCCTGCACATCCGGATGGAGCGGGCAGACGTAGACGAGGGGCTCTTGGGAAGCTGGCTCCTGCGCGCGCAGCGCCCCCATCAGGCTGGCCCCGCCCGTCACCCCAGCGAAGAGGGTCAGCGCAGCGCCGCCCCGCAGGAAGCCCCGCCGGTCGACCTCACGCCGCCACCTCTCCTGCAGCCGGGCCTGTCGAGGGACCTCTGGCCATCCCTCTCCTCGTCTGCCTGCCATGGCTCTCCCCCTTCCGTCCCCCTTCCCCCTCAACCGTCGGCCGGGGTCAGGAGGTGGCGTTCCGCTCCATCCACTGGCGGAGCCGCTCCATATCACGGGTCACCGTTCGCGAGCCGGCGTAGAGCACCAGGGAGAGGGTCAAGGCGACGACCGGCACGATCATGAAGGCATCGTGCAGCCCGATCGCTTTGTAACTCTCCGCCATCTCCGACGCCCCCGCCGCGAGCATGGCGCGACGCGCGAAGAAGTCGCTGAGGTACCCCAGCACCGTCGTCCCAAACGCGCCGCCCAGGACATACATCGCGAAGAAGTATAAGGCCATCGCCGTTCCCCGCAAACTGGGCTCGACGACATCCTGGACGGTCGGATAGACGGTCACGTAGTAGACGAAGAAGAGCATCCAGCCGCCGCCCATCAGCAGGACGAAGGAGAGGAGCGCACCCGGCGGACGGCTCAGCGCGAGGTACAGACAGGGGGTCAGGATGAAGAGGCAGAGCGCGCCAAGCTGCATCCGGCCGTGCGGTCGCTGCCGCCGCGCCCAGTCGGCCGCCAACCCGCCGGCGAGCAGCCCGACCACTCCGACCGCTCCGAGGACGATCGCCGAGATCGTGTTGGCCTGCTGCAGCCCCAATCCGTGGTAGCGACCGAGATAGGCCGGCATGAAGGCGTTGACGGCGTAGGCATTGAAGTTATGCAACGCCCCGGAGAGGATGATCCACCACATCGTCGGAATCCGCAGTACACGACGGTACGGAGAGCCGTCCATCGCCCGATCGGCCACCTGGTAGAGCTCGGTCGCCCCCCGCTTCGGCTCGCGAATCCGCCGCGCCAGCCACGCCAGGATCAACCCCGGAACGGCGGCCACCAGAAAGGGGACCTTCCAGGCGTTCTCGCGCCCGACATACGGAACCGAATATTCGAGAATCAGCCCGCTGAGGAGGTTGCAGAGGAAGATCCCCACCGGCAGGCCCAGCATGAAGACCGAGATCGCCCGTGCCCGCTGCCCCGGAGGATAGAGGTCCCCAATCAGGGAGTTCCCGGCCGGCGAGCAGCTCGCCTCTCCCACCCCAACGCCCATCCGGGCGAGAAAGAGGGTCCAGTAGCCCCACGCCGCACCCGAGGCCGCCGTGAAGAGGCTCCACAGCCCCACGCCGATGCTGAGAATCCGAGTGCGGGAGCCGCTGTCGGCCCAGCGCCCCAGCGGAACCCCGACGACGGCGTAGATCAGCGTGAAGGCCGTCCCCATGATCCCCATCGCCGTGTCGCTCAGATTCCACTGCTGCCGGATCGGTTCCGTGACAGCGGCCAGGATCTGCCGGTCAAAGAAGTTCATCGTGTTGATTCCGAACAGCACCATCAGGGCAAAGACTGCCTGTTTCCGATCTTGTTCGCTCATCGAGGCTCACTCCTCTTCTTCCACTTGTCCATTTGTCAGTGATTCCGACTCAATCGCCACGAATCGCCACTACGGGATCGAGCCGGGCAGCACGAATGGCGGGCCACATCCCGGCAATCAACCCGACCGTCGCCGAGGTCAGAAAGCCGACCAGGACCGCCCACATCGGGACGGCCGCTGGAAAATCGATCGCCAGGTTGATCAGGAAGGCGAAGAGGAACCCGACGAGGATTCCAATCACGCCCCCGACTCCGGTCAACGCGACCGCCTCGACCAGAAACTGGAAGAGGACATCCCGCTGCCGCGCCCCGATCGCGCGCCGGATCCCGATCTCCGGCGCCCGCTCCGTCACCGAGACGAGCATGATGTTCATCACGCCCACTCCCCCGACGATCAACCCCGCCAGCGCGATCGGGACGACAATCGCCGCCAGCCCGAGGATGATCTGCTGCACCACCTCGAAGACCTGCTCCGCCCGGTTGACCCCAAAATTGTTGGGCGCGTCGACCGGGACGTTGCGTCGAATCCGCAGCAACGTCGTCACCTGCTCGATGACCGCGTCAACGCCCCCCACCGGGGCACGCGCGACAATCACCGTCGACTCGTTCTCCGGGTACTGGCGGGCGACCGTCTCGAAGGGCGCGTAGACGATCCGCTCATCCAGCTCATCGCTGCCGATGATGCCCTGCCCCGAACCGCTCTCAAGCACGCCAACCACCCGGTAGAGCCGCCCGTCCAGCCGGACCTCCTGATCGAGCGGATCGTCCTCCTCGAAGAGTTGCCGGGCAATCCCAAATCCAATGACGCAGACCTCGGCGCGCGTCTCCCGCTCGGCTTCGGTGAAGAAGCGCCCCCGTTCGACTCGCACCGAGACGATGTCCGGGAAGTTCTCCCAGACGCCGAGCAGCAGCGGATTGATCGCCTCCCGTCCACGCGCCGTCATCGTCGGCTTGTCCCCGGTCGGGCCATAACTGCCGCGGATCTTCTGCGGCGAGATATCGAGGGGAAGGTCGAGCCGCGCCGCCGCGAGCGCATCCTCGTAGGTCAGGTTCTTGCGCTGCCGCTCCTCCGCGCTCGGCGTCCGGAACGAGGGGCCGATCTTCTCCTCTTTGGTGAAGTAGATGACGTTCGGCGCGCTCCGCTCGGTGATCGCCGCCACCCGCGCCGAGAGCCCCGTCAGGACCGCCCCGACCATCACCACGACACTGGTCCCGATGATCACCCCCAGCAGCGTCAGCGCCGAGCGCAGCTTATGCGCGCGTAGCGAGTCCATCACCGTCCGCAGAATGTCGAGCAATAGCTGTCGTTCCAACATCGCCGGTCTCCCCCTACTCCTTGCGTAACGCTTCAATCGGATCGAGGCGGGCCGCCCGTCGCGCCGGCACCACGCCGAAGAGCACCCCGATCGAGGTGGAGACGAACAAGGCCGCGAAGAGCGCCCACAACGGAACGCCAATCGGAAAGCCCGTCGCCAAACCAGCAACCCAGACGAGCAACGCCGCGAGGAGCACTCCGATCGATCCCCCAACCAGCGTCAGAAGGGTCGACTCGAGCAGAAACTGCATCAGAATGTCCCCACGCCGCGCCCCAATCGCCAGCCGGATCCCGATCTCCCGCGTTCGCTCTGTCACCGACGCCAGCATCATGTTCATCACCACCACGCCTGCCACCACCAGAGCGATGCCCGTCAACGGGTAGAGGACCACCGCGACGATCGCCGTGATCCGCCCGGCGAAGGCCTCGATGCTCCGCGCGCTCGTCACGCTGAAGTCGTCGTCCTCGCCCGGCGCCAGCCCCCGCTGGAGGCGCAGCCCCAGCCGCACCAGATCCTCGACCTCGTCCCGATCGAGCGGGACCGCCTCCCCCGCGCTCTCCGCCTTCCCAACCTCGGGCGCCCGCGCCTTGGCCAGAATCGAGAGCGAGCGGGACCGGGCCCCGAAGACCTTGGTGAAGGCCCCGAGCGACAACTGCACGAAGCCATCCTGTGAGGCTCCAATCGACGAACCGAGCGGCGCCGCCACCCCGATCACCTCATACTCCGCCGAGCCGAGCTTGATGCGCTGCCCAACCGCTTCCGATTCCGGGAAGAGGTATTCGTCGACATCTTTTCCAATGACGCAGACGGCACGCCGGTACTGGTCGTCAAACTCTGTCAGGGGCCGCCCCCGGTCGATCCTGACCGTCGTCAACTCGCTCAGATTCGGAGTGACGCCCTGGACGATCACCCCCGCGAGGGACTTGTTGCCCCGCTGCACCGGCAGGGCGCCGTCCGCCCTGACCCCAATCACCAGTCGATCTCCCATCCGGGCGCGCAGACCGCGATAGTCTTCCAGGCTGACATCGGGCCGCTTCGCCCGCGCCTCGGCGAACGCCTGCGCGTCCCCGATAAAGTCCTGGAACGAGGCCTTGTCGACTCGGACAATCCCCGGCCCCAACCCCGCCGCCGTCTCATTGATGAAGCCTTGCGCGCCTTCCAGCAAGGCCGCCACCACCGTCACCACCGCGATCCCAATGACGATTCCGACCACCGTCAGACTCGACCGCAGCCGGTTCGCCAGGATCGCGCTCGCCGCTACTCGCAGCGACTCTGCCCATCGTGAAAATCCAGGATTCATGAATTGTGTGGAATGGTTCGACCCCATTGAGAGGGTTGAAAGGAGCCAACTCCCGCTTCCCGTACCCGGTCGCCGCTCCCCCTCTCTGCACCTTGACCGGCGTAGTGTAGGGCCAACCGCCGCCAAAACGAAATGGTTTTCTCTCTCAGCCCCCTTTTCTCCTCCCCCTCTTCACGCCATTGCGTGAGCCCTTCTCTTCCACCAGCGAAGGCTCGGTTGTTGTTGGTCTCACGCCAGGACGCCAGGACGCAAAGAGAAGAAGATTTGGGGGAGGAAGGAAAACCCAGGCTATCCACTCTTTCTACCTTCTATCTTCTCCTCTTCGCGTGAGCCTCTCCTCTCAGTCAACTCCAAGGATCATGCGGGCCGGAGGCCCGCGCATCCAGGGCTGGCATCGTCCCTAATTCCTAACTTCTGCTCCCTAATTCCTTCTCCCAATAGAAAATAGAAATTAGAAATTAGAAATTAGGGAGGCGGTGAGTCCTGGGTCGCGG
>JBEIJP010000181.1:0-6090 GCA_040380245.1 Acidobacteriota bacterium
GCCACCAACGGGTCGCCAGCCTGTTCCGTCAAAAGCCGCAGCTCAGAGACGTCAGGTGCAACGCTGGTCCGGTCGCGGAGCTTGAGCCGCAGCAAACGGGCTTCGAGGCGTTGGAGCAGCTCCTGCAGACGCATGCGGACGTTTGGATCGACCGGGGGAGTGTCGCAGAACTGCGTCGTCAGCGCCTTGAGGTAGAAGCCAGTCCCACCGACGAAGAAGGGTCGGTTGCCTCGTTCTTCGATCTGCTGAATCACCTCCCGGGCGCGAGCCGCCCACTCGACTGCCGTCATCTCATAGGTTGGCGGGACGAGGTCGAGGAGATGGTGGGGAATGCCCTGGCGCTCGGCCAGGGGTACTTTGGCCGTGGCAATCTCGATTCCCTGAAAGACCTGGACAGAGTCGCAGTTGATGATCTCCCCGTGCAGACGGGCGGCGAGCGCAATCCCCAGGTCACTCTTCCCGGAGGCGGTGGGACCGACAATGGCGATCAAAGGTTGCCGTCGCTCCTCCTTCACTCCACCCCCAGCCGGATCCAGCGGAAGAGAATCACCAGCAGCAGGACCGTCAGAAGAATCCAGAGCCCAATCCGCTGCAGCCGGATCGTCTGACGGGCGGCGTCCGGGCCAGTCTCGCTCTCTTCCCGAGCGCGGCGTCGCGGCCAGCCGGGAAAGAAGGCGTTGGTCCGGGCCACATAATCGTGATACCCGGGTCGACGCTCCGCCAGCGATCGCTCCAGAAGAGGTACGCCAGAGAACCGGCGCAGCAGATAGGTCATCAGCAGCGGCGAGACGACCAGCGCGACCGACCATCCACCCAAGGCCACGACCGGGAGGGAGAGCCCCCACCAGACTACCGCGTCGCCAAAATAGTTGGGGTGGCGCGTCAGCGCCCAGAAGCCGCGATCGAGAATGCGGGCGCGGTTGGCCGGATCCCGAAGAAAACGGGCGAGCTGCCAGTCCCCTCCCGCCTCAAAGACAAAGCCGATGGTCCAGAGTAGGACTCCGAGCGTCTCCGCCAGTCCCCACGGGCGCGCCTCTCCCCGGAACGCCTGCAGGGGCCAGGAGATGATCCAGACGAGGGTTCCCTGAAAGAGGAAGACGAGGGGAAGGCTTGACCACGGGTAGCGCGAGCCGTACCGCTGCCGGATCGCCTGGTAGCGCCGATCCTCTCCCTGCCCCCAGTTTCGCCAGGTGAGATAGAGCGACAGGCGCAGCCCCCAGACCACAGCGAGCCCGAGAAAGACAGAAGCCCGCGTCGATGGTTGCGCGAGGCTTCCCCAGACGGCGACGGCGACAGCGACAAAGCCCATTCCCCAGAAGCGATCGACGAGGCTCGCGTCGCGTCGAGCCAGGCTGACCCACCAGAGAGCGGTCATCCCGAGGAGCAGTCCTCCCAGCAGCAACAGGGAGAACGACAGGCTCATACCGGCTCCTTTCCGGCGGCAGGGAGCCGATTCTCCAGGCGGCGCAGAAATCGGGCGACTTCAACGACAGAGCGAACGTGCGTCCCGGTCCCGATCAACAGCTGGCTGTCGTGCGCCTCGATCTCAAATTTGACGAGCCGACCCGCCACCTCGACGACGGTCGCGCGCGCCCGGACACGCTCCCCGACGGGGGTCGCCGCGAGATGCCGTACGTTGACTTCCACGCCGACCGAGATGAACCCCTCGGGGAGGAAGCGGCCCATCCCCTGCGCGGCCGCCAACTCCATCAACACGATCATCGCCGGCGTTCCGAGGACAGCCGGCAGAGCCGGGTCGATGGTGGCAATCGTCCACTCTGGCGGAATGTCCCGCTCAATTTCGATCGTCTCTCCCACCCGCAATCCTTCCAACATCTCGACTCCTTTCCGATTCCGTCTTCCCCCAGATGGTTCGTTTGTCGTGAGGCGCCCTCCCGGTTCAACCCGTAAACAGGCGGTAGAGACGCAGGTGCGTCTGGTCGCGCACGAGAATCTGGTTCCGAAAGATGACCGGGTGAGCCCAGAGCGCGCTCTCGCCCAGATGATACTGGCGCAGCAGGCGAGGTTGGCGCGGATCCGGGGTGGTGATGAGGAGGTCCCCCAGCTCATTGAGGAGAAAGAGCTGGCCGTGGGCCTGGTAGAGCGAGGCGTGCTCGCCCTGCCGGGGCTCGCCCGACCAGAGCGCGCGGCCTGTCGCTGCGTCAAGACAGAAGAACTGGCCTTTGTTCCGATGGCTGTGTCCCCAGAGCAGGTCTCCGGTGAGAATCGGGGAGCTCATATAGATCGAGAACTCGCGATTGTGCCACACCTGTTCAGTCATCCACGGCGCGTTGGGAGTCTGATTCTGACGACGCAGGCGAATGGCAGTCACCCCCTTGTTGATCCCGGAGAAGAGGAGCAGGTCGCGCCAGACGAGCGGAGTGACGATATTCTGCCGGTAAGCCGTCTCGAAGGGTAGTTTCCAGAGCAGCTGGCCACTCTGGGCGGAGAGCCCGACGAGGAACCGCTCGGTCTGCGTGATCAGCTGCCGGAGACCGCCAAGGTTGGCCAGAACCGGGGAGGCATAGCCGGGACCATCGCCCGTCCAGGCCCACTTCTCCTTGCCAGTCACTGCGTCGAGCGCCAGCAGGGCCCCCTTCGCCATTCCGCCCACGTGAAGATAGAGGGTGCCAGCGTCGACGAGGGGGGAGGCGGCCGTGCCGAAAACGGGGGAGGCGGATGGAAACCGGTCGTCAAAGCGTTTGCGCCAGAGCAGCGTTCCCCTGGCGCCGTCATAGCACGAGAGAATCCCGGAGATCCCCAGCGTGTAGAGCCGCCCCTCGGCAAAGACAGGGGTCGATTTCGGTCCCTTACCGTGGCCTGCCGCGGCCGGGTCGAGCTGGTACGGCGCCGGGTAGCGATCAGACCAGAGGATCTTCGCCGTCGACTCCTGGATCGCCAGGACCTCCTCCTCCTCGGCCCGGCGTGCGTGAACATAGATGCGCCCCCCGACGAGGAGAGGGGTGGCATAGCCCGCTCCCACCGGCAGGGACCAGAGCAGGCGGGCCGGCTCGCTCCAGGTGGTTCGGACGGGAAGCCCCCCCATCTGGCCATCCCGGTTCACTCCCCGCCACTGCGGGTAGTCCTGCGCCAGCGTCCAGGGAAAGAGCGCCAGCGCCCAACCAAGCAACCAACCAACCCGCCTCCCAGACGGGTTGCATCGCTGGCGCAGGGCCGCTCTTTGTCCAGTCAAGGGCTCGTTCATTCGCTCAACTCCTTTTGGTTCCGGCTGGCCGCGGTTTGATCCTCGATCGTCCGATTCCAAAGAGGCCAGGCAGCTCTCCCCTTCCAGGAAAGGAAGGGAGTGCCCTCCGCCGCTTGCTCCAATTCCAGAAAGAACTGCGCTCACTCTACCAAAATCGGCTTCGATCAAAAAGGGATCTGTCAGAAGAGGGGGGGAGAGAACGGTCGCTCAACTGTCCCGGGCCTACTCGCCGCGCAGCGCCGCGAGGAGCGGCGTCCGAGCCACGGCCCGCAGCGCGAGCAGTGAGGCCAGCATCCCGGTGACGAGAACGGCGAGCAGGAGAAGGGCCAGCGAGCCTCCCACCAGACGTCCTCCCCGCTCATACAGAACGGGGCCAATCGCGACGGCGGCGGAGAGGCAGCCGATGAGCAGTCCACCGCCGAGCAGGAGCAGATTCTCTGCGAGGACCTGTACCGCGAGATGCCACTGCCTGTATCCGACGGCGCGCAGCAGCGCCAGCTCCGAGCGGCGCTCCAGGACATTGCGGAGCAGAACGATCGCCAGCCCAACGGTGCCAAGCAGCAGCCCGAAGCCTCCCAGCGTCTGGAAGGTCGAGAGGTAGGTGTTCTCGACCTCGTGAAACGTTGCCAGCTTCTCGGAGGCGCCGATCGCGTCAAATCCATAATCGGCGAGCCGCTCCTCGAGGAAGGCGGCGACGGGAGCCCGCTGCGCAGGCGGAAGATCGACCGCAAACCAGCGGTAGCCGGCCTCCGCTGGAAAGAGGCGCAGGAAGTTCTCTTCCGCCATCAGCAGCTCGCCCTGAAAGAGGCTGTCAGCCAGCGAGGCGACGATCCGCAGGCGGACGGGTCGACCGTCGCCCGCGGTCAACTCCAGATCCTCCCCGACTCGTCGATGGAGGACATAGGCGAGCGAGTTGGCGTCGGCGATGACAGGGATGACGGGCGGCTCCCCCGCTCGACTGGCGGCGAATGGCCGTTGAAGCAGTTGCCAGGGATTGGTCCGCTCCGCCTCCGTCTCCGCCAATGAGGCGCGAAACGAAAAGCGCCGCTCCTGGATAAAGCTCGCGGGCACGCCGAGGATGCGCGGATTGCGTGGTTGGTAGAGATTGAGACAGCTGGTGTCCTCCCCCAAGCGCAGACGAAAGCGGGTCACCCGGCTCTCGGCAAGGATCGGGTCCTCGAGACCCAGTTCGGCTCGTCCCTCGGGCAGATCCGGATGGTGAACAATCGGGAGCTGGGATTCTGCGACCAGCCCGAAGCCGCCAGTCCCGGATTGGCGATTCTCCGGAGAAGCGGGGGCCCCGCGACGAAAAGACTCGACGGAGACGAGGAGAAACGTGGCGGCCGCGATCAGCGCGACACAGAGCAGGCTTCGCGAGGGCCGGAGGGTCGCGTTGCGGAACCCGAGCGCGATCATCGGCCGGTTTCCGTAGCCGGACAGCCCCGAATCGGCACTCGCCCCGGCCTGACGATGCAGCCACCGGGACCACTGGGTCAGCAGAACCAGGAGAAGGAGCGTCCCAACCCCGAAGAAGCCTGCCGCCGGAGCAAGCCCTTGCCAGATCACGCCGAGCAGCAACCCAGCCGCCGCCAGAATCAGGAGAGCGGAGAACCAGTCCCGCCGACGGAGCACGAGCGCTGCCAGCCGACCCTGGCCAGTCGCCGTCGACTCAGCCAGGCTCCCGGAGAGAAGACCGCGCGGCGAGCTGCGACTCAAGGACCGAAGCGTCACGGCAATGGCCAGCAGGGCCATGGCCACCCCGGCAAGGCCTCCCAGGAGCAGCGAACCCGGCTGGACGTAGAGCCGGAGGAGCGAGGTCCCCACCGCTCCCACCCACCACGTCCGCAGTCCGTACATCATCAGCGCCGCGTAGAGCAGCGCTCCACCCATTCCCAGCAGACTGCCAATCACGGCCAGGCCCCCGCCTTCCCAGAGAAACAGCCCTCGAACCTGACGTTGGGAGAAGCCGAGCGACTGGTACAGGCCGACCTCCCGCGCGCGTTGCTCCAGTCCGAGCCGGAAGAAGAGGACGACCAGCAACAGCGCCGAGGCCATCAGAAAGAAGCTGAAGTAGCTGAAGTAGGCCCCAAAATCGGTCGCGCCGCGGGAGGATTCCAGACTGGCGGCACGGACTGGCTGAACGGCAATGCCCAGGGCCAGCGGATCGAGCGCGCGTCGAAGGCGATCTTCCAATTCGCGCGGTCGAGTCGCCGCGGCGTCCTCCGTCGTCCCGGTGGTCCCAGCCGGGGGCGTCAGACGCAGCGAGGTCAGTCGCCCATACCGGGTTGTCCAGAGCGACTGTCCTTTGGCCAGGGGAAGATAGGCTTTCGGCGTGGTTCGGTAGAGATCCCAGTACTCCTCGTCGACCTTGCGAATCCGTCCCAGATCGAGTGGAAAGGGAGGATCCCAGTCCGAGAGGCTCTCCGATCCGGTAATTCCGGGGTATTCCGGGACGAGGTCGCGGTCGGCCGCCAATCCCTCCAGCGGCGTGATTCCGGCAAGACGAAAGGTCGTCGCCGCCGTACCCAGCGTCCCGTCCTCACGCCAGAGGTAGTAGTCGAGCGTGACAAGGTCCCCGGGGCGCGCCTCCAGATCCCTGGCCGCCCACTGGTTGAGCACCAGTGGGGGAGTCGCGTCCTCGCCTTCGCGAGCAGCCCCTTCCGCAATAGGCCGGGTGATTGGCTGAAGCGCCGACGGGACTGCCCCGGCGCGCGCCGCAGCCTCTGGAACCTCGAGCGCGGTGACCAGCGAATAGGGGACCTCTCGCTCTCCGTGACGTATCGTATTCGCCAGATAGGTGAGAAACGAGGCGGTCTGATAGCCGAGTTCACCCGCCGTCTTCCGCACCTGGGCCGCGATCGGCTCCGAGAGAACCCCACTGGCGC
>JBEIJP010000182.1:0-6072 GCA_040380245.1 Acidobacteriota bacterium
TCCTTCGCGAATCTGTTCCAGCGCCGGGCTGACGCTTCCGCTCAGATCGAGCAGCAGGACGATCGAGAGGGTCAGGCGATCCTGGCTGAAGTGGCTGATCGGCTGGACCTCACCGCCTTCGCGCAGCTGGAAATCGGTCCGCTGCAGGCCCCGTACCACCTCGCCCTTTCGACGGTCGATCACCTGGGCGTCGATGACCACCAGGTCGGTGCTGACCCGGATCGTCTCGGCTGCCGCCGCCTCCGGTCGAGCCTGCGCGCCAACGGGCGACCCGAGGCTGCCGAGCATAACGCCGAGCAGCAAGAGCGTCAGCAGGCTTTCGACCGGCCTGACCCTCGATCCAGATCGGACCCTCTTTGTCACGAAGTTTGCCACGGCACGTTCTCTTCCATCGTTGATTGTCCGACCCCGAGCAGGAACAGCCAGAGCATGAGGGTCTCGGAATCGCCGAAATTATAGTTGGTCAACGCGCTGAGGCCAAACCCGAGGGTCGCCGCGAGCACCCCGGCGCCAAGCCCCGCTGCCCAGAGGTCCTGACGGGCTCGCGCCAGCCGATAGCGCCGTACGAGATCCCGCCAGACCGCCACGAAGAACCAGACCAGACACCCAAGGGCCGGCACTCCGCGATCGAGCGCAATCTGAATCGGCGTCGAATGGGTGTGGGTAATGTAGTCGCCGGGAAAGCCCCACTCCTTCCAAAACACCCGATGCGCGTCCATGCCGACCCCGAGGACCGGATGCCGCGGGATCATCCGCAACCCTGCCCGCATATACCCAATGCGGCGCAGCGTGCTGTCGTCCGAGAATCGCGCGACGAGACTCTGACGAGACGTGCCGATGATGTAGAGACCCAGGGCGCCGAGCAGCCCTGCCGCGAGAAGTCCAGCCAGCAGCCCCCGCCGCCCTCCCGACCACCACGCCATGAGCGCGATCGCGAGGACCAGCGAGAGCGTCACGCTCCGGGTCGCTGTCAGCAGGAGGGTCCCCGTGAAGACCAGAAAGAGGAGGATTGCCGCGCCACGGCGCTTTCCCACAAGGCCCCACCCGAGCACCAGCAGGGCCAGCAGCTGCATCTGCTCGGCATAGGTCAGGAATTGCCTGGAGAACCCAGAGACTCGAAACTGGCGTCCCGCGCGGCTGCCGGCGATCCCGAGTCTCCCGACATCCTCGCGCATCTGCTGCGTCACGCGCAGCTCGATCGGGAGTGGGTCTCCGGCGTGAAGCGCCTCGACGGAGACAGACTCGCCGACCTCCCGGGCGGCCAGTTCTCTCCCGATCTCTGCCACCGACCGGACTCTCTTTCGGTCGATCATCCAGATCAGATCCCCCGGTCGCAGCCCAGCCTTCCACCACGGACTCTCCGTCTTGACCGAGGTCACGATGACGCCCCGTCCCAGGCCCTTCTCCAGCCAGCTGTACCCCACTCCCACCAGGGACGAGACCACCAGGCATCCCACGACAATCTGTCCACCCCGCCGCGACAACTCGCCGCGCACCAGAAAGATGATCAGGAAGAGTCCGATCGTCTTCAACTTGACCAGACTGATCGCCGGCGCCGCCGAGAAGACCGACGACAGGATCGTCAGAACCAGAAAGCCGCCCAGGGGCCACTCGATCGATGGCTCTGTCCGTCCCACCCTCCAGTCCTGCTGGCCGGTCAGGCGACGAATGATGGCGATGGTCAAGGCGAGAAGGAAGGCTGCCTGGGAGACGGCAATGGAGTGTGGAACCGCGAGTGCGAAGAGGAGAAGGAAGAGAACCAGCGCGCGCTTCGATCCGGCGCGAAGAGGCCCCGAGCCCGCCTCACGGGAGCGGACGAGACGGTCCAGTTGCTGGAAGATTCGAGAGAGAATGGGAGGTCGCTCCCACGATACCCAGGTACCCACCCTTCGAGGGGCGGCCACTCGGACGTCAGGCCCTCAATCGAGAGCGGGTCAAAGCTGCCGACGCAGGCGAATACGCCCCTCCTGCGTCCAAAGATAGAGTCTGGAACGGCCATTCCCGGAGACGGCCTCCACCACGTCCCGCTCCTGCCGATCGAACCGCATCGGGAATCCGCTCAAGTCGAACCCCCCCTGGTGCGTCGACGCCAGCAACTTGAAGTCGGCGTCGTCAGGAACCGCTACCTCCACCCGGCCGGAATAGGACTTGAGGCTGTAGTTTCCTTTCGACTGCAACGCTCCACTGAACCGGACGGTTCCATTGTGGCTGTGCCCTTCCACGCGCTCGCTCCGCAATCGGCTCAATTCGATATCTCCGACCGAGGCGATGCGGGCACGGACTTGACCGTCCAGGTCGACTACTGAGATCGTGCCGCGAAAGGTGAGCAGGTCCAGCCGGGTCGAGGCCGGTACCCGCACATCGAAGTCCACCTCTCCACGCCCTGTCACCTTTACCCTGACTCTCTGCGGGGAGGATTGCACCGCCTGGATGCGGGGCTCGCCAGCTCCCGCCTTCAAGTCCGACTTCGCGTGAATCGAGATCTGCTCCACGCCCGGCGCCGCGGCGGTTACCCGGATCGTTCCAATCTGATTGATGATCTCCAACTCACCCCCTTCCGGGGGCATGACGAACGTGCGGTTCCAGTCACTGGACCCGCCGACTCCTCCCTCCTGGAGAGGAGCCGCTTCGATATCGGTTATTGGGAAGAAAGTGCCGGGAGAGAAGGCCAGGAGGAGGATCGCGGTCCAGATCGCCATACCGTGCCGCCCTCGCGGGTACCGACGCGTTGGCCTCTGCTGTGGAGAGACGTTGACCCACCTGTATCCCATCGATTGCGCTCCCCTTTTGGCCCCACTCGCTCACGAACTGGGGTACTGCCTGCATCGAACCACCGCCCGGGCGAGACCTGGCCAGAGGCCATTGGCTGTCAGGACGGTTCGGCTCTCAGTTCAGGCGTTCGACGTCTTCCAGCAGCTGGCGCTTCTCTTCATAGAGATCCAGCATCTTCTGCACCAGCGTCAGGTCGTTGGGATCCTTGGCCAGTTGCTCCTGGCATTGCTTCAGTGAAGTCTCGATCTTGTTCATCTGGCGATCGAAATCGGCACGGCGCTCCGGATCCCAGTTGGCCTTGTGCTCGTTGATCGCCGCCATCTTCCGCTCGATCTCCGCCCGCTTGCTCGTCTCCTCCCGCAGCAGGGATCCCTGCAAGCGGGTGAAATCGATCTCTGACGACCCCTGACGCGAATTGATCTGGTAGATCGTCACGGAAAGCAGGATCAGGGCCAGGGCGCCGGCGCCCACCATCTGTGGCAGACTGAAGATGAAGGTCTGGCGACGCAGCCGTTCCCACCAGGAAGAACTGCCACTCGTGGCGGGAGTCGCTACCTGGCTTCCGGCCTGCTCGATCTCAATCTGATTGGCGATGCGGATCCAGAGGGAGGTGGGAGGGGTATGAACCGGTAGTTCACGGGCGGCAAGGCGGATCTCCTGCAGCTCTCCCTGCAAGCCTCTGCATCCTGCACACTTCTGAAGGTGGGTCCCGATCGCTTTCTGTTCGCTGGCGGTCAGCGCGGTCTGCTTCCCTTCCAGTGAATCGACATATTCCGACAGCATCCCGGCAACTGTTCGGCACTCCATACGAATCTCCTCTATCCTCTCTGCGGCTTTCCTTTATTGAGCAGGTCTCGAAGCCGCATCCGTGCTTTGTGTAGTTGTGACTTGGAGGTTCCAACGCTGACCCCGAGGAGCGTGGCGACCTCTTCGTGCTCGAATCCTTCCACGTCGTGGAGGACGAAAACTGTGCGGTACCCTGGTGGAAGCTCCGCAATGGCCTGGTCAAGGGCGATGCGGTCGACAAAGCGGGGGCGCTCGCTGGCCGAGAGGAGAAGATCCTGCATTTCGCCGATCTCGCCTTCTTCGGTCGTCTTCTCGAGGCGAAACCCCTTCTTTCGAAAGTGCATGAGGACGTGATTGACCGTCAATCGATGCAACCACGTAGTGAACGCGGACTCGCCTCGGAAACTACCCACTTTGCGAAAGAGCTGGATGAAGACATCCTGCGTCAGGTCCTCGGCCTCGGTCGCGTTGGCGATCATGCGGAGGCAGAGGCTGTAGACCCGACGGTGGTGTCGTTCATAGAGTTGTTCAAAAGCCCCCATATCGCCGGAGGCAGACGCTTGCGTTAACTCGAAATCGGACGTCGCTTTATTGGTCACCTTGGTCGTCACGTCGGTTTGCCCACTCTGGAGCACGCATCGCGTAACCTGACCGAAGAGTTGAAGCACTCGATCGGTTCCTCAACGGAACCACTCATCTCATCCATTCAACTCTTCGCGGCTTGAGATGCGGTCCCCTGTTTCCAGGTTGCACTCGCTCGAAGATTTTCCTTTCCTGCGGCCCACAGCCCACGACCTACGGCCCAGGATAAGGATGCGCCGCTCCGGGAGAAGAGGAGTGTTTCTTCTGGAGCGGACAGCGATTCATCGCCTCCTGCGGTCTTCTGTCCGGAAGGGGCGCGGCTCAGGGGGCCGGACAAAAGACAACGTATCATAGACGATCGACGGAAAGAGCGACAAGAACAATCGATCTTCTCTAATCGCTCCGCAGGGGATGGGAAAAAGAGGGGGTCGCCTTTTGCGCCCACCCCCGTGTACAATTCTCCCGTCTCTACCCCGTCGAGGCCCTCGATGGGCACTGCCGGGATTGTCAGGAATTGGCGATGAGAGGAAGGGAAGCGAGAACCGGCTATGCCACGAATTGGAATCGAATTGAATAATGTCTGCAATCTCGATTGTGGCCACTGCTTCCGAAATATCTACCGGGGAGGCGCGGAGGAGAACCAGGATCTCTTCCTGCCCCTGGCCGTTCTGGAGAAGGTCCTGCGGGAAGCGAAGCCGCTTGGCTACCATCACGTGGCGCTGACAGGGGGGGAGCCGGCGCTTCACCCTCGGTTTGGGGAGTGCCTGGATCGCATCGTCGAGGCGGGATACACCTACCATTTTTTGACCAACGCGCGGAACTTCGAGAAGACGCTCCGGACGCTGGGGGAAGGGAAGCGGCGGTCTGGGCTGGCCGGCATCTCGTTCAGCCTGGATGGCGCGACCGCGGCGACGCACGACCGCATCCGGGGCAAGGACTCTTTCCGTGAGGTGGTTACCGCGATCGCCGCCTGCCAGGCCCTCGGAATCGAAGCCTCGATCATCACGACGATCAACCGGGTCAACCGACACGAGATCGACGCCCTGGCGTTATTGGGATCGCACTTGCGCGTTCGCCGCCAGGTCTTCGGCCATCAAAATCCGACCGAGCACAACAACACCGAGGACTTCACCCTGCCGTTGACGGAGTGGCCCGCCGTCGAGCGAGACGTCGCGCGCGTCATCGTCGGGTTTCGCCACGAGATTTCGATGGCGATTGGCTTTCATACCGACTACTACCTGCCGCGCTGCGGCCCCTTTGCCCTCGACGACCTCAATATCGACTACCGGGGAAGGCTGACCCTCTGCTGCCAGCTGTCCAACTATCGCGATGCGGTCGGGGATGGCGAGGATGTCGTGGGCGATCTCCGCTCCAGCAGCCTGCAGGAGAGCCTGCGTCATCTGATGGGGCTGCTCCAGCGACTCAAGGGGGAGCGGCTGGAGATGGCGGCCGATCCCGCACTGCGGGAGAAGCTCCACTACCCCTGCCTCGTCTGCGTCGAACGGTTCAAGAAGACAAGCGCACAGACCCCACTTGTCCAGTTGACGCGCTGACGCGCGCCAACTGGTCCCGGTCCCTCATCGGGGACAGGTCAGGGGGTCACCTCCACTTCGAGATCAAGGAGGATCTCGGGCATCGTGGCGCTGTCGGTCTTGAGCTTGAGGGTTCGGCGATAGACGCCCACCGGCAGAGTCGGAGCACTCTCCAGCTGCAGCATATAGCGTTTACCGGGAGCCATTGTCCGAAGAGTCGCCCGGATCTCACTGTCTGAGTTCTCGATCTGCTTGATGCGGATCAGATCGTACGATCGATTCGAGAGCGAGATGATCCCGCTGGCGCCTTTCCCTTGCGGGGTCTTTTGCCGCCAGGTGGTCGACGGCAGGATATAGAAGGATCCGACCAGGTTGGTCGTCGGCGACATGTCGTCGTCGA
>JBEIJP010000183.1:0-6031 GCA_040380245.1 Acidobacteriota bacterium
CTCGAGGGGACTGCTGGGCAATTTTGCGACACGCACCGACTTCCAGGCGGAGCGAGCGAAGACAGTCCAGGGGTTTTGTGGTATCTTCCGCGACAACTGATGGCGTGGAAGGCCAGACGAATGGCAGGAAGGGCATAGTGGTAAGGCAAAGCCGGGAAGGGAGAGAGAGATGTTGCTCGAAGGAAAGACAGGATTGATACTCGGGGTGGCCAACAAACACAGCATTGCCTGGGCAATTGCTGAATCGGCGAAGAGGGAAGGCGCGAGGCTCTGCTTCGCCTACCAGAATGAGCGGCTGCGGGAGAATGTCGAGAAGCTCGTCGAGGGAATAGGCGGAGCGCCGCTCTTCCCGTGTGAAGTCAGCAGTGATGAAGAGATCGAGTCGTTGATGAAGGGGGTTGGAGAGGCGGTTGGATCTCTCGATTTCCTGGTGCACTCGGTAGCCTACGCGCCCCGGGAGGAGTTGTCGGGGGAGTTTCTGACGACCTCCCGCCAGGGGTTCGCCACGGCGCTCGATATCAGCGCCTATTCGCTGGTGGCGGTGGCCCGGGCGGCCCTTCCGTTGATGAAGGAAGGGGGCTCGATTCTGACGATGACCTATCTCGGAGCGGAGCGGGTCATTCCGCGCTATAACGTGATGGGGGTGGCCAAGGCGGCACTCGAGGCGTCGGTTCGCTACCTGGCCAATGATCTGGGCCCGCGGGGGATCCGCGTCAACGCGATCTCGGCGGGGCCCATTCGGACACTTGCGGCGCGTGGCGTCTCCGGGATCACCCGGATGGTCGACTTCCACCGCCAGGTCGCCCCCCTTCGCAAGGCGACGGAGCAGGCCGACGTCGGAGACGCCTCGGTCTTTCTGCTCAGCTCACTCAGTCGGGGAATTACGGGAGAGACGCTCTTTGTCGATGATGGGTATCACATCCTCGGCTCCCTCGCACCAGTAGAATAGGGCAGCGTCGGCCTGGGGAGGACCCCTCTTTCGGTCAGAAAGAGCCGAGCCGAGCGAGGTGCCTGACGAGGGACTGCTCGGTGAAGAGCAGGGGAGCGGCGCTGCCGGGCAGCAGCTCAAACCATCGTGGGGTCCTGGCGGGGGCCTCCCCTGAGGCGCGCAGCAGCAGTTCGCAGAGCGGCCTCGGTTCGAGCATGAGGTTCTGGCTGAGCCCGACCCGGCCGCGGGCCAGCCCTTGACCGGGAACGTGTCCATGCTCCGGGCGTCGCGGCCAGCCGACCTCGATGACCAGGGTCTGCCCCCGGTGGCGCACCCCGTACCGTTCTCCGATCATCACCGACCGCTCCACCTGAAACTCCCAGGGTTGGCGACCGAGCTGGAGGTGTTCCGTCGAGGCCGGGACAGTCTGGGGATGGCTGGAGACGAGCCGTTCGAGCGTATTCCAGAGCCAGGCACAGCCCTCCTCCCGCAGCTGATCGTTCGCCGCACGGAGTGCGAGGTAGGCTTGCTGGTCTTGCGGGTCGATCATGCGGGTCTCAGATCTCGTGCCGGTTGGAGAGCGCTTTGAACATCGTCACCTCGTCGGCATACTCCAGATCGCTGCCGACGGGCAGCCCCGTGGCGATCCGGGTGACACGCATTCCGAGAGGTTTGAGGAGACGGGCGAGGTAGTTGGCGGTCGCCTCTCCTTCGGTCGTCGGATTGGTGGCGAGAATGATCTCACGGACAGGCTCTTCCTCCCGCTCGGCGTCGGAGAGGGGCATCAGTCCAGGGCGAAGCCGCTCGATCAGGTTGCGGATCCGCAACTCGTCCGGGCCCAACCCCCGCAGTGGCGAGAGCGCCCCGTGCAGGACGTGATAGAGCCCTTTGTATTCGCGGGTCTTTTCGATCGCGACCAGGTTCCAGGGCTCTTCGACCACGCAGATGATCCCGCGATCCCGATTCAACCCCGTACAGTAGCGACAAGGATCGACCTCGGTGAGGTTGTTGCAGATCGAACAGAAGCCGATCTTCTCCTTGACGTCGCGGATCGATCCGATCAGCCGCTCCGCATCCTCGCGCCCGGCCTTGAGCAGATGAAAGGCGATGCGTTGAGCCGATTTGTGGCCCACGCCTGGAAGTCGCTTCAATTCGTCGATCAGCCGGCTGACCGGTTCAGCGTAGTCGAGCATGGCAATGCCGTCAGGTCAGTCCGGGCAGGTTGAGGCCGCCGAGCGCGCTGCCAATCCGGCTCTGCATCCCCTGGTCGACCTTGCGGCCGCACTCGTTGATCGCGGCGACCAGCAGGTCCTCCAGCATCTCGAGATCGGCGGTCGCTTCAGGCTGAATCTTGACCTGCAGGACCTGTTTGCTCCCATTCATCTCGATCTGGACCAGGCCACCGCCCGCCGAGGCGCTGACCCGCAGGGCCTCCATCTCCCGCGCCATCTCCTCCTGCATCTTCTGCGCCTGCTGCATCATCTGCTGCAGATTCAGACCACCGGGTAGTTTCATCGTGCCCGTCCTTTCCGAAAGTGTTCAACAACTATCGACCGTCTGCAATCCAGAAATCGTGACTTTTTCCAATGGGAGGAACGTCTTCCTCTCGCAAATTTATCCCGCAAATTCATCCCGCAAACGGCGGGTAGTGCTCCGCTAACAACGGGCATCATAACACGTGACAGGGAATCGGTCGCCAGGCGGGGCGGAGATCAAATCATTTCTCTTCCTTGACCCAGACGATTTCGCCCCGCATCTGATCGAGAAACTGACGCACCGCCGGGATCCGTTGCGCCTTCTCGGTTAGTTGCTGTTGAGCGGTCTCCGCCGGATTGGCTGCCGGCGATCCCGCCGACTGGATCCGCACATCGAGGCGGATGGGCTGAGCGAAGAGCGTCTCTCCAATCGTGCGGAAGAGGGTACCACTCTCGCGAATTCGTTTGGCAAAGGTGTCGTCGCGCGGGAAGGTGGCGACGAGGGTTCCATTCTGAAAGGTGAGCTGAGCGGCCTCTTCGAGCGCCGCGAGGATGAATCCCCGGTTGATCCGTTGCAGCTCCTCCAGGATCGCCTCGACCTCTTTCCCACCCCGGGCTGGGGGGGCGCTGGCCGGAGGGGGGGACTGCACCCGCAGACTCGATACGGGAGGAGGTGGGACCGGCGAGTCGAACGGCGGGAAGTCGTCTTCCGGCTCCGATGCCATGATATCGGGGAGGTCTGTCGGAGCCAGCTGTGCCTCAGCCGCCGCGGGAAAGCGGGGCTCGCTCGGCTTGGCGAGTGGCGGGGGGGGCGGGGCGATCCGGGGTGAGGCGGATCCAGGATGTGGCGGATCTCTCCTCTCTGGCGGCTTTGGCCCGACCTCCGTGAATCGGGGCCCAGCACCGGACGGCTTTCCACTGCCCTCGCCACGATTGCCCGGGCGGGTGGCACTCGATGTTCCTGCTCCTCCCTGCGGAGTGGGATCTCCCCCTCCCAGTTGCGCACGCAGTGCCTGCACCTGCTCCAGCAACTCGTCAAGGGAGCGCAGCCGTCGCAACTGCGCCAATTTGACCAGTCCCACTTCCAGGTGAAAACGAGGCTGGTTCGCGTCCTTGATCTCGCGCTCCAGTTCCGTCAGCAGGTGAAAGCTGCGGATCAGATCCGCCTCGGAGAAGAGCGCGACCAATGCCCGCAGCTCTTCTCTCTCTTCGCCGCTCCAGCTTCCCGTATCTGTGTCGTCCATTCCTGCCTGCAGCAGGAGCAGATCCCGAAAACACGACATCAGCTCGCGCGTGAAGTGACGGAGATCATGCCCACGCCCATCGATCTCCTCCACCAGTCGCAAGAGCGCCGGCGTCTCTCTCTCCGCGATCGCACGCGTACAGCGCAGCAGGGTGTCGAAGCGGATCAGGCCGAGGGCTCTCGTCACATCCTCTTCTCCAATATTCAGTCCGCTGTACGCAATCACCTGGTCGAACGCCGATTGCGCGTCCCGCAGACTTCCCGCTCCAGCGCGGGCAATCTCACGAAGCGCCGGACCACCGATCGTGATTCCCTCACTTGTCGCAATCTCGCGCAACCGCGATTCAATCTTGCCCGTCGGTATTTGCCGAAATTCAAACTGTTGGCAGCGGGAGAGAATGGTTTCGGGTACCTTGTGTAACTCGGTCGTCGCCAGAATGAAGATGACGTGTCGGGGTGGCTCCTCCAGTGTCTTCAACAACGCATTGAAGGCACTCGTCGAGAGCATGTGTACCTCATCGATGACAAACACTTTGTACCGATCACGTGCCGGCGCCATCGCGATGTTGTTGATGATCACATCACGAATATTATCGACTCCCGTATTTGATGCCGCGTCGATCTCGAGAACGTCCATCGCATGGCCCGCGGCAATCTCCAGACAGGAGGGACATGTCAGGCACGGTTCACTTGTCTGTCGGCGGTGACAATTGAGCCCTTTCGCCAACAACCGGGCCGTGGTTGTCTTGCCTGTTCCCCGAACCCCCGAAAAGAGATACGCGTGATGCAATCGATCGCCTTCCAGCGCGTGACGCAATGTCTGCGTAATCTGCTCCTGACCAATCAGATCCTGAAAGGTTTGTGGCCGATACTTTCGTGCGATCACTTGGTAGCTCACCTGATGTTACTCCTCGGGATTGATTATGAAACGATTTTCTGTCGCAATAGTAGAGTTTGACGTGACATTCTTTCCCGAGCGTGCATACAATGAAATTGTGCTCGGGTGAATGTCTAATTTCTGCATTGCGATATTCATCGATCTTTTCACTGTTACCTCGATCGTTGAGAGATTCGTTTCTCTTACCATTCAACTCGATTGACGTGAAATACCGGGTACAATTTCAGATGATCCTCAACTTTTCCAATCGTCGTTGATTGTATCGCCAGTGCGACAACCCGATGATGATTTGATCAGAGTAAGCCCGATCATCAAAGAGAGCGAAATCGGAAGAGAGAGAGGAATTCGACAGCCTGAACCAAGTCCCTGTGCTCTTTTCATTCCGCGCGAAACAAGACCTCCCGTTCCACCCAACACGGTCTCATGGTGAAAGATGACGCAAGCGCAGACCTGGATCGATTGCGGCTGTCGCCCGAGCCAGGATTCCCTGGCCAACTCCAACTGGTCAAGTCCATTGGGCGAGTCAATTGCGCGAGTTCAATGAGACACGTAAGTCGCATCTCGTCATTTGTCTTCGCGCTGGTATCTTTCAGATGTATTGACCCAGATGTATTGACCCAGATGTATTGACCCAGGTGTATGGACCCAGATGTGTTTACCCAGGCGTATTTACCATCAGACGTTTCTTGCCATCCCGCACCAACGCTGATTGTTTGCCTTTTACCTAGTGCCGCGCCGGGTTCCCTGTCGCACACTTTTTACCAGAACAAAGGAGATTGTACATGTCAAAATGGACCACTCAAAATGCCAGTGAGGAACTGATCGCGCTGGCCATCGCGGGAATCGACGCGCAAATTCAGGAACTACAGGCGAAGAAAGAGTCTCTTCTCGGGCAGGTAGCAGAGCCCGCCGCCGCGCCGCAAAAACGCGGGCGCAAGCCAGCAGCGAAGCGGCCCGGCAGAAAGCCTGGCAGGAAGCCCGGAAAGAAGGCGGAGAAGGCAGTCGCGGTTAAGGCAGGCAAGGGCCGACCCAGGAAGGCGAGCAAGGCCGCGGAGGTCGTCAGCGCCACTCCCACCCGAAAGAAGCGCGCCGTCAGCCCGGAGACCCGCAAGCGGTTAAAGGAATCGGCGTCAGCTCGTTGGGCTCGGGAGAGGGGCGAGCAGGAGCCCGGGCAGGGCTCTGAGTAAGACGTTCCAACCGGAAGAACAGGACAGGCTCCGGTGACTGCCGCGGCACATCTGAACCGCACTACCGTTGCTACCTTCCGGTCCTGGCGGGGTTCATGGGTTCTCGATTGCACGGAGGCCGGAGCCTGAGACAAATGGAGGAGGGATGGATCACCCCTCCTCCATTTCAACTGGCGGAGAGAGCGGGACTCGAACCCGCACAGGCCTTTCGGCCCGCCGCGCTTCCAACGCGGTGCCATACCATTAGGCGACCTCTCCGGATGGCGAATCTGTCGACAGCCGAAGCGACGTAAGCGTCTC
>JBEIJP010000184.1:0-6025 GCA_040380245.1 Acidobacteriota bacterium
CGTTGCCCTGGGCTGGTATGCGGTGTCCCGTTGGGACACCAGGAGCCGATCCTCTTCTCCCAATCACGGGCACTCCAGCGCACACCGCATGGAGTCAGGTCAGGTCATTCAGGGCCCCTGTCTCTGACTTTGCAAAAGCCCTGATCGCCGGGATGACGGACCTGCTCCGGGCTTCAACGGCGAGGCGCACCGTTTTCACCGCTCGCCCCAGGACATTGCGTCGCCGTCCCAACATCCTTGTTCAGCGGGGCCGTGAGCGGCATTGCGAGTCACGACATGAAGCTGGACTGCACGGCCTCCGCGGAAACGCTCTGTCAGACGTCGTCGAGACTTGAGAAATCGATTAGGGGATGAGACTCCGCTGCAGAATGCCGATGACAGCTCCAATGATCTGTGTGAACTTTTCCGCCTTCAACGTACCAACTTGATTGACGATCAAGCTGCCATTCGCGGTGAATAGCTTTCCTGGCCGTGCAAAACTGGTGACTCGCAGCGATCCGGCCTCCAGGCTGTCATCCTTTATTTCGATTGCCTTTGTATCGCCATACGGGTTACTGGTGATTTGGCATAGAATCCAGTCGCCACGGCCTGCTTCCGCCAGCACCAAGGCAGGTCGCAGCTTGGTTTGTGACAGGTCAGAAAAAGGAAAAGGCACAAGAACTACCATGCCCGCTGCAGGTGTGACCACGCGGCATCCTCCTCTGGATTGTCCCAATCGTCAGCAAGGGCGGACTCACTCAGCAGAGCCGTTTCAGCAATGCTCGTCGCCGGATCCTCTTCCAAAATAGTCACCAGTGCTCGTCGCGCAGCCGGCAAGTGAATCTCTTCCAGGAGTCGGACCTGGCCGTTTTCGTCAACCACGGCTTCAACAGTTTTGATCATCGTCTGCCTCCGCAGTTATGGTAGCTGATTTGCGGTCGCCGTACGTATATTTCAAATAGAGTCGATTGACAATGACTGTCGATTCCCGACCGGGTCTCAGTGCCATCGACGAGCCTCTCTTCCAGACTGATGCTGCCAGGCAAAGAGGTGCTCATTTGATGGTGGCTTGAGAGGTCATCGAGGCCGCCTGTCCCTGACGTTGCCAAAGCCCCTGGGGCCGCGGCGACTCAGTAGCCAATGGCATAGCGCCCGCGGCGCACATCGGCGCCGGCCTGGATGACGCGCGTCCGCGGATCGAAGAGGACGACCGTCGGCGCCGCCGCCGGGGTGTAGTCCGGCTTGACCTCGACGAGGTGGCCCCGCCGCCGCATCTCCTCGATCACCGGACCGCCGAACCGCTGCTCCAGGATGAGGGAGCCCAGGGCGATGCGGTGGTCATCGAACGAGCTGACATAGTGCTGCGTCTCGAAGCGACCCGCCTCGACCGCCTCCTGCGGATTCATCCCGAACTCGATCAGGTTGAAGAGCACCTGCAGCAGCGCCTGATCCTGGTTGTCGCCGCCCGGCGTCGAGAGTGCCGCGAAGGGCTCGCCGCCCTGCAGCACGATCGTCGGCGAGAGGGTGATCCGCGGACGCTTCCCGGGCCGCAGCTCATTCGGATGGCCAGGCTCGAGCAGAAAGCTCTGCAGACGGTTCGAGACCGGGATCCCCGTCTCGCCCGCGAGAAAGGCCGGCAGCCAGGCGCCGCTCGGCGTCGCCGAGAAGACATTGCCCGCCGCGTCGATGACGTTGACGCAGGTCGTGTCGTTGGCCCGCTCGTCGAGCGGAACGCGCGAGGGACCCGTCTCCGCCTCGCCCTGCCGTCCCCCCAACGGGCGACGACCGAGCGGATCTCCCGGCCGCTGCTCGAGCGAGGCCCGGCGCGCGTCGATCAGCGCGCGCCGCATCGCGGCATACTCCTTCGAGAGGAGCGCCGTCCCCGGCACCTCGACCATCCGCGGGTCTCCGTAGTACCGATCGCGATCGGCGAAGGCCAGCTTGATCGCCTCGATCGTCGTATGCACATAGTCCGACGAATTGTGGCCCATCGCCTTCAGGTCATACCCTTCGAGCAGGTTGAGCGTCTCGAGCATGACCGGGCCCTGGCTCCAGAAGCCGACCTTGTAGACCTCATAGCCGCGGTAGGTCGTGCGCACGGGCGCTTCGATCTCGGCGCGGAAGCGGGCGAGGTCCGACGGCCGCAGCAGGCCGCCCGCCGCCTCGATCGCCGCGCAGAAACGCGCGCCGAGCGGGCCTCGATAGAAGTGGTCGCGCACCGCCTCCATCGCGCGCACCCGCGTCTGTCGCCGGGCGAGCTGCCGCTTCTCCACCGCTGCCAGCTCGCGCAATGTCGCCGCGAGATTCTTCTGGACGAAGAGGTCGCCCACCCGCGGGACTTCGCCGCCGGGCAGGAAGACGGCCCGCGAGGCCGGCCATGGCTCATAGACGCGCCGGGTGTTGGTCAGATAGGCGACCCGCATCTCGTCGATCGGGAAGCCGTCGGCCAGCTCGATCGCCGGCGCGAGCACCTCGCCCAGGCTGAGTGTCCCATAGTTCTGCAGGGCGACGATCATGGCGTCGAGGACGCCAGGAACCGTCGCCGCCAGCGGACCCGTCGAGGGGATCCGCGGCGGGTCCAGTCGGCGGTAGAACTCCGGCGTCGCCAATTCAGGAGCCTGCCCCTGCCCATTGATCGTCACCACCGGCCGCCCCGCCATCCGGATCAGCACCGGCACCTCTCCGCCAAATCCGAAATGGGAGATCTCGACCACCGAGGCGGCGAGGACCGCCGCCACCCCGGCGTCGACGGCGTTGCCTCCCTGATGGAGCATCCGCAATCCGGCCTCCGCCACCAATGGATGGCCGCCAGCGACGACGCCATGCCGCCCGCGCACCGTCGGGCGATAGGTCTCCGGCCGTGCCGCCGCCGCCGGCGACTGCGCGCCTCCCGTCGTTCCGCCTCCGATCATCCACGCCGCTCCGATCACGCCGATCATTGCCATCGCCGCCCACACTCCCCGCCGTCCCACTCGCCTCTGGTCTCTGCTCATCGCGCCTCCCTCGTCTTTTCGCTTCCGCGTCTTCCCACTCTTCTAGTCGGGATTGTGCGCGATCCCTCCCCCCGGACGCAATCGACAGCGCGGGCCTTCCACACCTGCCAATTGTCGGGCGCCGGGCGGCTGTGGTAAATTTTCCTACGCGGCGCGACAGGACGAAGACGTCGCCCCGCGAAACCAAATTCAGAGCGCGCCGACTTCGAGATGACGAAGGAGGCCAGGAGAGGACGAGATGCCAATTTACGAGTATGCCTGTCTGAAATGTGGGCATCACCTCGAGGTGATGCAGAAGATGAGTGACGCGCCCCTCACCCGCTGTCCCGAATGCAAGGGGAAGCTCGAAAAGCAGTTCTCCCAGACCAGCTTTCAGCTGAAGGGCGGCGGTTGGTACGCCAGCGACTACCGCAGCCGCGGCACGGCTACCCAGACGGAGAAGGCGGAGCCGGCGGCCGCCTGTGCGACAACGGGAGGTGCATGCGCCACCGGAAATTGTGGAACCGACAACTGAGGGGGGAGTCCGCTCCCCCGCTTGACCGGCCCGGACCGCGACGCCCCGTCGCGAGCCTCCGCTCCTGCTCCACGCTCTGCCTGCTCGTCGTTGGGTGCGTCGGGCTCTGGGCCACGCAGATCTTCGCCCAGTCGGGTCGATCGACCACCTCCGGGCGTCGGACGACCGTCCTCCACGTCATTGGCAAACGAGTCGAGGACCCCAATCAACCCCGCAACCTGCTGACCCCCACCGAGGTCGAGAAACGCGAACAGGAGCGGATCATCCCGCGCGACGTCATCAGCCTCTACGACGGCGGCGTCATGCAGCGCATCGAGTCCTTCTCGCCCGACCCAACCCCGGCGCGCATCGTCGTCCTCCTCGACAACTCCTCGACCCTCCGCACGGATGTCCGCAAACTCGCCAGCGTCCCGGCGGCCTTCGCCCCCGAGATCTACGAGGGCGATCAGGTCATGGTCATCGGCTATGACCTCAAACCCGAGATCATCACCGACTTCACCGACCAACCCGATCAGCTCCAGGGCACCCTCGACCTCCTCCGCAAGACCGATGCCCCGCGGCTCTACGACGCCCTCCTCGTCACCCTCGAAGACGTCCTGCGCCCCGCCGTCGGCTTCTCCAAACGGATCATCCTCGTCGTCAGCGACGGCCTCGACCGCGGCAGCGGCATCCGCTTCGATCAGATCCTCGCGCAACTCCAGAACGAGAACATCACCGTCTATGCCATCCAGGTCCGCGACCGGACCCGCGGCGCGCTCCGCAAGGACCAGCCCAAACCGGTCGAGGTCATTCGCCAGCTGACCGAAGGAACCGGCGGCAAGGTCTATGAGATCGAGGGCGATATCCGCGAGGCCGTCCGCGACCTCTGCGATGAACTGCGCAACGATCGCTACCAGCTGACCTACTACCCCGAGGGGATCAACCCGATCAACCTCCGCCGCCTCCTCCTCTCCTCGACCGATCCGACCGTCACCCTCCGCGCCAAGGAGTGGCATCCCCCGCTCTCGCCTCGATAACGGCTTGGGATAGGGAGGAGGGCGAAGTCTCCAATAGTCGGCTACAACTGTTTCGTTCCGAGCATCCCGTCGAACTGACCCGAATGCTGCAAAGCCTGACCTCCCGTGGCTTTCTGGATCAGGTCGGCCAGAAGCGGGGCAGCAGTTATCGGCTGCCGCGTTGGGCTACCCCCCTTGCTCCCGGAGCTACCCCCCTTGCGCCAGGAGCTACCCCCCTTGCGGCTGATACTCTCCCTCAACCGAGTTGGGACATCGATCCCCGGCTTCTCGAAATCGCCAAACCCGCACGCGACAAAAAAAAGCTGGTCCCGGCTCTGACCAGGACTATTATTCGACAACTTTGCGAGGGGCAATATCTGCGTGCGGAGCAGTTAGGAGAGTTGATGGATCGAAGCAAGGAGAAATTACAAACGAACTTTCTGGCGCCGATGGTTCAAAACGGGGAGCTGACGCTTCGCTATCCTGGGCAGCCGACGCACCCCGAGCAAGCCTACCGAACCAATCCCGATTGGAGAGAATCATGATCCCGGCGACTCCGATTCCCTCCCAACACCAGCTTCGGGCCGAACTCGAAGCAATGGTCGTGGGCGACCTGCGGAGATCGGCCGGCGGCGGGAAGGAAGAACAGACCGCACAGACGGTGCGGGATCGCTACCTCGTCGGCGTGTTGGCACCATTGAGATGAGAGGAGAGAACGAAGTGAAACGTATCGCCAAGATCTGTCTGATCTACCCCATCCTGCTGCTGTCGGGCGTTGCCCAGGTCCGGGAGATTCCCTCGCCGGCGGGCGCCAACAGCGGCCAGCCAAACCTGACCGTCTCGCGGGATGGCCAGGTCTACCTCAGCTGGATCGAGCGTCTTCCCGAGGGCAGATTCTCGCTCCGTTTCTCCAGACAGACCGGGGACGGTTGGTCGGCGCCACGCGTCATCGCCGAGGGAACCAACTGGTTCGTCAACTGGGCAGACTTCCCGTCGATGGTCGCCCTTCCGGATGGCACGCTCGCCGCCCACTGGCTGGTCAAGAGCAGCCCGGAGACCTTCGATTACGACGTACAGATTGCGCGGTCGTTCGATGGCGGCGTCCGCTGGGAGAAGCCATTCTCACCCCACCGCGATGGCGTGCGCGCCGAGCACGGCTTCGTCTCCCTCTTTGCCGCCTCGGATGGCAACCTCGCGGCAGTCTGGCTCGATGGCCGGGAGATGAAGGCCGGGACGGGCCATGACCATGGCCACGGCAACATGACGCTTCGCTACGTCAAGATCCAGCGCGATGGGAGCTTGACGGACGAGGCCGTCCTCGACACACGAGTCTGTGAGTGCTGCCAGACGGCGGTCGCCGTGACCAGTGAGGGGCCCGTCGTCGTCTACCGCGACAGATCGTCCGACCCGAACGAGATCCGCGACATCTCGATCGTCCGGCTCGACGGGCAGCGCTGGACCGATCCGCGTCCGGTGGCCCTCGATCGCTGGGAGCTGACCGGATGCCCGGTCAACGGGCCGGCGATCGCGGCCCGTGGCCGGGA
>JBEIJP010000185.1:0-6008 GCA_040380245.1 Acidobacteriota bacterium
ACCCTGATCGACCCGTTCGATGGCCTGGCTGATCTGCTCGCGCGCCTCCTCCAGGGTATCGTGCCACCCGATGGTGACGGCGGTGATATGCGTCACCTCGCGAACGATCATCTCGGCCGCGTTGACCAGCTCCGCCGCCAGATTGCCGTGAGTCACGACAACGCCTCCCACCAATGGCATCTCTCCCCCTTTCTCTCAGCACCGGCTCTCACCGCCATCCCTGGGCGACGGGCAACGATCCGGAACTCGGTCAGACGTCAGCGTTTGACATCGCGATGGACCGCGCGGGCCTGGAATCCAGCCTCCTCCAGATGACGGGCGATCGCGTTGGCGAGCGCCACCGAGCGGTGCTTGCCGCCTGTACACCCAATTCCCACCGTGACATAGCTCTTCCCCTCACGCTGATAGAGGGGCATCAGATAATCGAGCAACCCATTGAAGCGGTCAATGGTCTCCCGCACCTCCTCGCTCCGCTCCAGAAACTCGATGACCGGGGGATCGTTCCCGGTAAAGGGCCGCAACTCAGGAACAAAGTGGGGATTGGGCAGATCCGCACGTCGAGGAGCAGATCGGCGTCGAGTGGAATTCCGTACTTGAAGCCGAAACTGAGCAGCGTGATCTCCATCCGCGGCGCAAGGTTCTCCGGGGCAAACCGGGCCCGCAGCGCCGTCCGCAACGAGTGAACCGTGTGATCCGTGGTGTCCAGCACCACGTCGGCCAGGGAGCGGACCGGGGCGAGCCGGCTCCGTTCCTCCTGAATCGATTCGAGAACGCGCCCCTCCCCCAGTGGATGCGGTCGCCGCGTTTCACTGTAGCGCCGCTGCAGCACCGCGTCGCTCGCCTCGAGAAAGATGAGGGTCGTCTCCAGCTCCTTCCGCTGGCGCAACTGCGCCTCCAGCTGCGGGAAATCGCGCTGAAACTCCGGATCCCGCAGGTTGACGCTCAACGCCGCCCGGGTGATCCCGGACTCCTTCATCTCAAAGAGATGCACAAAGCTGGGAATCAACTGCACCGGCAGGTTGTCGACGCAGAAGTATCCCAGGTCCTCGAAGACGTTCATCGCCGAGGACATCCCGGAGCCACTGAGGCCCGTCACGATCATCAGCTGAGCAGTCATAGCGGTATGTGAGCTCGATTGATCCCGTGCGCCACCCGTCCGGCAAGGTCCCGATGGCGCTTCTCCACGCTCAGAATGGCACGGAACGCTACCGCCTCTCCCCGCATTGGAGCGGTCCTCCCGGACTGCCTGCTGATCCTGCTGGCGGACGGCGGGAGAGACGATGAAGTGGCGTCCCGTCTATTCAATCATCTCCAAAACTCAATCTTCTCCAGCGCCACGTTGCAGACGGCAGGGCAGCACGGCACTGACCATCGAGCACTGTCCGGCCGCTGGAGACGGGGCCGCCTAGACGACCTGGCGACGCTCCCGCGACCCTGGAATCTGCATCTGATCGCGATACTTGGCCACGGTACGGCGGGAGAGCTTCTGCCCTTCCCCAGCCAGCCGATCGGCGATCTGGTCATCCGTCAACGGGTGGCGAACATCTTCCACCTCGATCATCTTCTTGATCTTCAGCTTGATGATCCGCGTCGACACCTCTTCGCCATCGTCATTGGTCATCCCCTCCGTAAAAAAGCGGCGCAGCTCGATCACCCCTTGCGGAGTATGGGCATACTTCCCATTGACCACCCGGGAGACCGTCGAGAGGTGCATGCCGATGTCCTCCGAAATATCCTTGAGCATCATCGGCTTGATCTGTTCGACCCCAAAATCGAGAAAGTCGCGTTGTCGCTCAACAATCCGCTCGCAGACTTTGTAAATGGTCTGTTTGCGGTGCTCGATGTTCTTGAGGAGGTCGACGGCGGAGCGAAATCGATCCTTGATGTAGTCGCGGGTCTCTTTGGAGGTCTCCTTGTTCTCCATCATCTGACGGTACTGACGGTTGATGCGGAGTTGGGGCAGCCCATCGTCGTTGAAACGGATCAGGTAGTCGTCGCCGATCTTCTCGATGTGAACTTCCGGCTCGATGTACTGCGCCTGGCGAGAGGCAAATTTACGGCCGGGGTGGGGGTCGAGCGAGCGGATGACCTTCAGCTCATCGAGGAGGAGTTCGACGGGAATCCCCAATTCCCGGGCAACCTCGGGCAGTTTATGGTTGATCAGTTTGGGAAAATAGTCACGAATGAGGCGGGCAGCCAGCCGGTCTCCCATGCCGTGGGCTTCGAGCTGGAGAATCAGGCACTCGGGAAGATCCCGCGCGGCAATGCCGGTGGGATCGAACTGCTGGACGATCCGCAGCGCCTCCTCGACGATGACGTGCGGCCAGGGGCCGAGGGCGGCGACCTCGTCGAGCGAAGTGCCCAGCAGAAATCCATCATCATTCAAATTGCCGATGATCGCCTCGGCCGCTTCCCGAACCTGGGGACGCGTTATGGTCAGACGGAGTTGCCACTGGAGGTAGTCGGCGAGACTCTGCTCGGAGGAGAGAAACTGATCGAACGAGGGAGCCTCCTTGACCTCTGTCTCGCGTGTCCGGTACCCAGGGTCGAGATACTCCTCGAAAGTGGAGCCAAAATCGATCTCCGGAAAGGGGTCGCGCTCGCCAATCTCTGGTTCGCGGTGCTCCCCACCATCGAGGGGTAGGGCGGCGAGTGAATCGGCGGGGGAGGCAGGCTCGTGTTGCAGACGGTCCGGAGGATCGAACGACCCATCGGAAGAGGGGAGCCCCCCCCAGGCGGATCGGCGAAGCGGTCCCTCCAATCGGCATGCGGGTCGCCTGACAGACTCTCTCCCCCCCCTTCAAACGAGGGGAGGGGGGTCTCGGTGTAGTCGATGTTGGCCAGATCGGGCGGAATCGAGCTCTCTTCGGGAGCCATCTCCTCGAGAACAGGGTTCTGATTCAACTGTTCAGCGACCAGTTCACTCAGTTCCAGCTTGTTCATCTGCAACATCTCGATCCGCTGGCGCAACTGGGGGGTTAAGACCAGGCGCTGGGCGAGCTGCGTACTGAGAGTCGGTTTCAGGGACATAGAACGTTCAACAGATTCTGATGACCAGTCCGGGCGGCTGAGCGACCACCCCCGGGAGATGCGCCTGAAGGGGAGAGGGCCGGACTCCAGCCAGTGATGAAGGCCACGAACGATCCGCTCAAAGACGGAACTTTTCGCCCAAATAGACGCGCCGGACCTCTGGATCTTCGGTCAGCACCTCCGGCGTGCCGGTGCGAAAGAGTTGACCCTCACTGATGATATAGGCACGGTCTGTAATCGCCAATGCCTCGCGAACATTGTGATCGGTGATCAAAATCCCGATTCCGCGCTCCTGCAGACGGGCAATGATCTGCTGCAGATCGTCGATGGCAATGGGATCGATTCCGGCAAAGGGTTCATCGAGCAGAATGTATTTCGGCTCGATGGTCAGCATCCGGGCAATCTCCGTCCGGCGGCGCTCGCCGCCGGAGAGCGCGTAGCCCCGGTTGCGGCGGACGTGATGGAGGCGGAACTCGTCGATCAATTGATCGAGGCGCTGGCGCCGATCGGCAGGGGAGAGGGGCAGCGTCTCCAGGATGGCGAGGAGGTTCTGTTCGACGGTCAATTTCCGGAAGACCGATGGCTCCTGCGGGAGGTAACTGATGCCGAGGCGGGCACGCCGGGAGAGGGGAAAGCGGGTGATCTCTGTCTCCCCCAGCCAGACACTTCCCTGATCCGGTTCTTCCAATCCGACCACCAGGTAGAAGGTCGTCGTCTTCCCTGCCCCGTTTGGCCCGAGCAGGCCGACGATCTCGCCGGGGTGAACTTCGAGGGAGACCTGGTTGACGACGCATCGCCGCCGATAGGATTTGACCAGCCCGGCGGCGCGAAGGGGGCCAGGCGCAGGAGGGTCCACCTGTTTCTCGTTGGACGCAGAGACCATCAGATAGTCTCCTCCAGATCGGAAGGAGTGAGAAAGACCACCCGGAAGGCGCCGATTGCAGCCACAACCGGTAAGGACGGGAGAGCGCGTCGACGGCACATATTCGGTTGGGGGGATCGAATCATCTCTGCACTCCTCTGCTGATGATTGGATGTACGCGACGGTCCAGAAGGGGATGGCAGTCCGGGCGCGGGAGATATGGTCATGGGATGCGATGAGACGTCTTGACGCGTTTTCGCTGGTCCCCATCGTGACTGGCCTGGATCGTAGCACCGCGCATATCCAAAGTCAATTTTTCGCTCTGAGTCAAGACTTGCCGGGAGCGGTCCTCGAGAACGGCGGGGCGTCCGGTGAGAACGGCGGTCTCCTCGCGAGCCCGATAGAGGATCCGTTCGCCGCGAGCGAAGCGATCGGGCTGGGAGAGGACGACACGGTCGGTGGCGAGGATCTCGACCAGCTGATGATCGGCGTCGAGCTGGGCCTCGGCGGTGGCGGCTTCCAGGGAGTCCGTTCCCTGGCGCAGCCGTACCGAGCCTTCGTAGAAGGTGCGGCGCTGGGCATCGAGATAGCGGATCCGTTCGGCGCTGGCAAAGACCGGGATCCGCTCCCTCCGACCCGGCTCCACCTCCCGCTCCAGTTGGTAGTAGGCCGATTGGGCCTGGCCAACAGCGAGGAGGGTCTTCTCGGTCCGGTCGATCTCCAGGCGGTCGGCGCGGAGAAATTCATCCTCCTGCCAGGCGCGGGCATTGCCGAGATAATGGGCGACCCCGGCACGATGACGGATCGTCGCCTGATCGGCGGCCACCGTAATCGGGGCATGGCGTTGACGGAAGGGCAGCGCCCCCCCGGCCGACTGGCGATTGAAATAGGTGGTCCGCACACGACCGCGGAGGGAACTCTCCTCGGCCTCCAGGCGAAGATCGATCTCCTCGGCGTTGGCCTGGACGGTCGAGTCCCAGACGCGGGGACGCCCCCGCAGGAGCACGGTCTCGTTGGCGGCCGTGTAGACAGCGCGTTGAGCGGTCGCCGTTCGATCAGCTTCGGTCAGTTGCACCGCCCCCTCGGCGACGGTCTCGGCAATCTGCTGGCTGGCCTCCTCCAGATCGACGACCAGGCGCTGGGCGGAGAGGGTCCGACGGGACCGTCGGCTTCCCGGAGCGAGTGGATCGGAGATGGCGAGGGCTTCTCCCTGGGCCTGGAATTGACGGATGCGGTTCCCGGCGGGGGCAAACTCGACCTTCATCTGCTCAGCGCGCAGCTGGGTCCGTTCGGCGGTGGGAGTGACCACCTGCGGAGTGATGGTCAGCAGAGCCTCGCCGCGGGCGATGGCCCGTTGAAAGGTCTCGCCGTCCTCGCGAAGAAGGAGTTCGACCTGACTGGCGGCGAGTGTGCGCAGGCTGATTGCGGGTGAGCCGCTCTCCGACGCGGCTGGCAGCGCCGGCCTCTCGGGCGCTTCGAGGCGAAGGCGGACGGCCCCGGTGGCGAGCATCGTCCGGGGGAGGCTGCGGTCTCCGACGACGGCATATCGAAGGTCGAGCTGCTCCGCCTCGACCTGGTGCAGGTGGCCTTCCGGCCGGCCTGCGGCGCGGACCTGCCCCCGCGCCAGGGCCCGGGTCAGTCGCTCCTCCGGGTCGAGCTCCGCGTCAACCTCGCGGGCCGTCAGTTCGGTAGCGCTGGCATCGAGTGTGGCCGCCAGCGAAACTCCTCCCCGAAGCTCGATCCGGGTCAGCCGGCGGGTCTGTGGGTCCAGTCGACCCAGCATGGATTCGGCGCGTGCCAGCCGATCCCCCTGCACCAGGCTGGCCTGCCCCTCGAAGCGCAGCTGCCAGGTCGGCTCATCGTAGAAGGCGCGCTGGCTGCGAATCTCCAGACGGGCTCCCTGGGAGGACAAGCCCACCGGGGGCGGCTGGGCCGGCCCCACCTGCCGCCCCTGGCTCTTGATCCAGACGGCGGAGAGCAGCTCGACCTGGCGGCTTTCGGCGAGGATTCTGGCCCCAATCGAGCTCCCCTCCAACTCCCCCTGCCGGAACTGGATGGCGACGGGAGTGCTGGCAATCTGGCTCTCCTGCTCGAATTGGAGGATCTCCGTCGTGAC
>JBEIJP010000186.1:0-5956 GCA_040380245.1 Acidobacteriota bacterium
CCTCCGCCGTCTCGCGAGGCTTATTGAAGTACTCCCGCATGACGTTGGGGCCGCTGCAGAGGATCTCGCCATCGGGAGCGATCCGCACCTTCACCCCTTCGATCGGACGCCCGACCGATCCAATCCGGTTCGAGCCTGGATAGTTGGTCGTAATCGTCGGCGCCGTCTCGGTCAAGCCATATCCCTGGTAGATGTATAAGCCCGCGCCAAAGAAGACCTGGGCGAGATCCGGTGAGAGGGCCGCTCCGCCCGAGACCATCGCCCGTAACCGCCCTCCCATTGCCAGGCGCCATTTGGAGAGCACCAGACGATCCGCTATCGCGTGTCGGAGCCGCAAGCCGGCACTGGGAGCCTCCCCCCGATCCTCGACTCGCGCCCATTCCCGCGCGACATCCATGGCCCAGCGGGCAATCGCCAGCTTGGCTGTGCCCCCCTCCGCCGCCTTCTCCATCGCCCGGGCATAGAACTTCTCGTAGAGACGGGGCACGCTCGTCATGATGTGCGGGCGAACCTCCCCAAGGTCCCGCACCACAGTTTCAACCGCTTCCGCCAGATGCGCGGAGGTTCCGGCGTGCAGGTACATATAGAGCCAATTCCGCTCGAAGATGTGCGAGAAGGGGAGAAAGCTCAACCCGATCTCTCCCGCTTGCAGTCCTGCGACGCGGCAGTTGATCAGAACATTGCTCGTCAGGTTCCGGTGGGTCAGCACGACGCCCTTCGGGTCTCCCGTCGTTCCAGAAGTGTAGATCAGCGTCGCCACAGAGTTCGGGCCAACCCCGCTGGCCAGGCTCTCGTAGCGGGTGGGCGAGGCCAGGTTGGCCTGACGCCCCTGCTCCAGGAACTCCCCGTAACGGACGACGGTCCAGGCGCCACCCGCCGGGACCGTCTGCCCGGTCGCGGGCGCGTCGAAGAGGATGACCATGCGCAAGCGGGGGCACTCCTCCAGCGCGCCACGGATCCGTTCGAGCTGGGTCGCCGTCGAGACGAAGAGAATCTCGACTTGGGCGTCATTGAGGATATACGCGACCTGCTTTGGCGCATGGGTGGGGTAGATGGGCACATCGGCCGCTCCACACATCAGGACGCCCAGGTCGACCTCGATCCACTCGATCCGATTTTCCGAGAGCAACCCGACCCGGCTCTCTCCCCCGACCCCCAGGTCGGCCAGCCCCATCGCCACCGCGCGGACCCGCTCCGCCAGCTCCCGGGTCGAGACGGGACACCACTCTCCTCCACGGGTACGATAGACAAACGCGTCCGCTCTCTCCCGACCGATCCCCCCGCGATAGAGATCGACGAGCGTTTCAACGGCCCTCTCCGGTCCGCTCTCCGTCTCTTGTTTAGCCATGGCGCTCTCCCAACCCGTTCAGAAAGAGATCCATCACAGGATCTACCATCGAACTGAGACTGTTCTTCTTCCGACTGAGCACCCAGTTGGTGGCCATCTCATCCAGGATTCCAAAGAGAAACTTCGCCACCACTTTCGGATGCAGATGCGCTCGAAAGGCTCCCTCGCGTTGTCCTGCCTCGATCACCTCCCGCAAGACCTGGAGATAATCGGCCAGATAGGTCGTTGAAAACTTCTCCATGAACTTGGTCGAATGGCGCAGCTCAATCTGAAAGACGATCGCCACATCCCGCTCCCGCTCGATCAACGAGAAGTGGAGCTGCGCAAACCGCCGCAGCCGCTCCCGTGGGTCCAGGATCTGTGGCAACTCCGACTTGGCCCGCGCCATGAACTCCTCCATCGCCCAGCTGAAGATCGAGGTCAAAAGGTCCTCTTTGTTCCGAAAGTAGAGGTAGACCGTTCCATCCGCCACTCCCGCGGTCCGGGCTACGTCCGATACCTTCGCGTTGAAGTACCCCGCTCCGGCGAAGACCTTTGCCGCTGCCCGCAGGATCGTCTCCCGCCGGTCTGGCTTTCCCCGGTCCTCCCCGTCCTCCCTTCGTCCATCGGTGATCTTTTCCTTCGCGTCCATTCCTCTCCCCCACCTGGCCTTGCCTGGCTTTCACATCCCTACTCCTGGTCCCTCTTTGAAGAGAGTGAATGAGCGCTCATTCACTTCAAGTGGGTTGGATTGTACTGGAAAGGGGAGGGGTTCGTCCAGAGGGGGAGGAGTTGAGAAAGGGGGGAGGGAGGGCTAGACTGAAGGCCATGAAGAACACAACGGAGCGAAAAAGGCGTGTCGGAGTGGTGACAGGGGGGGGAGACTGTCCGGGATTGAACGCGGCGATTCGGGCAGTGGTCCTGGGGGCGCTCAATCGTGGGTGGGAGGTGATGGGGATCGAGCGGGGGTTCGAGGGGTTGCTGGCGACGGAAGGGCTGGCGCCGATGACCCGTGAGCGGGTGCGCGGAATCATCCAGATGGGGGGGACGATTCTGGGGACGACCAACCGGGGGAATCCTTTTCACCTGCAGCGCGAGCGGGACGGGAAGGTCGAGTTTGTCGACGTCTCGGAAGAGGTAGTAGCGCAGGTGCATCGGTTGGGGCTGGACGGGTTGGTGGTGATCGGAGGGGACGGGACGCTGACGATTGCCAGTCAACTGGCCCGGCAGGGAGTTCCGGTGATCGGAGTTCCGAAGACGATCGACAATGACCTGATGGCCACCGAGGTGACGTTTGGCTTTCACACGGCGCTGGTCACCGCGACCGAGGCGATCGACAAGCTCCACGCCACCGCGGAGTCGCACGAGCGGGTCATGATCGTCGAGGTGATGGGGCGCTATTCGGGCTGGATTGGGCTTTATGCCGGGGTGGCAGGCGGGGCGGATGTGATTCTTCTGCCCGAGATTCCTTATCGACAGGACGCGATCGTCCAGAAATTGCGGGAGCGCTGGGAGCGGAAGCGGCGCTTTGCGATCATCGTCGCGGCCGAGGGGGCAATGCCCGTGGGTGGAGGGCCGACGTTCAAGGCGAAAGAGGAGGGCCGGGAGCCGCGACTGGGAGGAATCGCCGAACAGCTGGCGGTAGACCTGCAGGAGGCGACCGGCTATGAGACCAGGTCGCTGGTCCTGGGTCACTTGCAGCGTGGGGGACCGCCAAGTCCGACCGATCGGATCCTGGCGACCCGCTTTGGGGCGGCGGCGGTGCGCGCGATCGAGCAGGGAGAGCGCAACGTCATGGTGGCGATTCAGGCCAACCGGATCATCACGGTGCCGCTCGACGACGCCATCATTCACCGCAAGCAGGTGCCGCTCGATTCCGATGTCATCCTCAGCGCCCGGGAGATCGGCATTGCCTTTGGCGATGAGGATCCCAGCAGGTGAGCGCCATCATCGTTGACCGCTCAGCGGCCGTTGAATTGGGGGCGGCGCTTCTCGTGGAAGGCGCGCATCGCCTCGGCGACATCCTCGGTCGAGAGGCACTGCATGATCGCGCTCAGCTCCGTTCGCAGATGGGTCGCGAGGGAGTGGTCGAACGTGGCATGGAGCAGCCGCTTGCTGAGGGTGAGCGCGATCGGCGGGCCGGCTGCCAGCCGCTCCGCGTAGGCCGCGACGTCGAAGAGAAAGGTCTCCGCTGAAAAGACCTGATGGACCAGCCCGATCTGACTGGCCTCCTGCGGCGAGATGTCCCGCGCGGTGAGGATCAGCTCGGTGGCCCGGGAGAGACCGATCAGACGCGGCAGGAAATAGCTGACCCCGGCGTCCGGGGAGAGGCCGATCCGGGCATATCCGGCGCTCATCAAGGCACGGTCGCTCACCAATCGGAGATCGGCGGCGAGGGTCAGACCGAAACCGGCGCCGACCGCTGGGCCGTTGATGGCGGCGATCACCGGCTTGTCGCAACCCGTTACCGAGAGCGCCCACCGACCGACCCAATGGAGATCATCGAGGCGTTCGGCCCGCGACTGGCGACGATGCTCGGACATCCGTTGCAGGTTGGCGGGGTCGAGTTCCAGTCCCGCACAGAACCCACGGCCCGCCCCGGTCAAGACGACGACCCGCACCGCATCGTCCCGGGACGCTTCCTCCATCGCCAGGGGGATCTCTTCGGAGAGAACCTGGTTGACCGCGTTCAATTTCTCCGGGCGGTTGAGGGTGATGGTCCTGACGCCAGCCGGTGATGTGTCGATCTGCAGATGGTGGAAGTGGTTCATCGTCCTCTCCTGATGGACTGTACGGATTGATGGGCCGACTCCGCCCGTCGGGGCCCGCCGGCAATGAAATCGGGAGCGGCGGTCTCAACGACCGGTCGAGAGGGCCGCCAGGTCTGCCTGGTAGGAGCGGCTCAGTCCAGCGCCCCGCCGATCCTCGTCGTACAATGCCTGAATGACACTGCTCCAAGGTTTGAGGGAGCGCGGAGCGCCTTCGCCGGTCAGCCAGAGGTTGGGCTCCGCCTGCCGGTAGGTCGGACCGACGGGCTCTTCATCGATGCGCCACTCGCCGCCCACCGCTTGCCGGAGGGTCTCACCGTAGAAAGCCGTCAGCTCCTGAAAGAGTCGCGGATCGGTCTGTGCCGTGGTGTGAGTGGCGTGGTGGAGGCGCAGGAACTGGTCGACTCGCCGGAGCCCGTCCGGGGTGGGGGAGGAGCCGGCCCGGAGCGATCCGGAGTCGTTTCTCCAACCTTTTGATCAGCTCGGGAATTTGAGACACGAAGGTCCGCCCGTCGGGAATGAGGTCTTCGAGCATGTGCCGGGGGCGCGTCGCCTCCTGGTAGGCGGCGATCGAGGCGTAGAGCACGCCATAGCCCGGAACCGCCGACCGCTGGTTTCGGCTCGTGCGATTGGCAACGCGCAGCGGGTAGTAGATCTCGACGACCTGACCGCTGCGCAGCTGGGTCCGGGTGAACCGGTTCGGTTGCCGGATGAGGTTGCCCTCCTCCTCGTTCTCGATCAGCCGACGGGCCTCCTCGAAGGAGATTCGCTGCGATGGCGCGGGGGCCTGCCGAGTGGCGGATGAGGCGCTCTGCGCGGCGACCTCCGGCCGCGCCAGGGCCAGGACGAGCAGCAACACCCAGCACAGGAAGAGACGCCGGCGTCCCCGCCCGGTCGCTTGCCCCTCTGACTTCCCCTTCAGATCTCGTCTACCGGAAAGCCCCACTCCTGGATTCCCCTTTCGCACTTTCAGGTCTGCGTCCCAGTCCGTTGAGCGGCGGACGTCACCGATAAATCGCTTGTCTTTTCGGGGCCGGCAAGTTAGAACTTAACGCCCGGATGGGAGTGTACTGAATTCCTGTCGATAAACAAAGGTACGCAGTCGTGGTGGATCGAGGCATCTGCGGAGACAACCGTCTTCCGGGGGGCGTTCTCTTCTCCTTCCGAGTCTGGAGGCGCAGGAAGGGAGATTCTTTCTCCAGAGGAGTGCCGGGAAGGCGGAAGAAGGTCCGTGGAAGAAGATTTGCGGAAGAAGATCCGGGTTGGATCGCGGGCAGAGAAGGACGATGGAGCGGATTGTCGAGTGTGTGCCCAATTTCAGTGAGGGGCGAGATCCGGAGAAGGTGCGGCGGATCGTCGCGGCGATCACGGCCGTTCCCGGCGTCGTGGTGCTCGACCACGGGATGGACGCGGACCATCACCGGTCGGTCGTCACCTATGCCGGTGAGCCGGCGGCGGTCGTCGAAGCGGCCCTGCGCGCCGCGGAGGTGGCGGTCTCGACGATCGATCTGACCCGTCATCAGGGAGCGCATCCGCGGATTGGCGCGCTCGATGTCCTCCCGTTCATTCCGCTCCGGGGCGTGACGATGGCGGAGTGCGTCGCTCTTGCCCGGCAGGCCGGAGAGCTGATTGCCCGCCAGTTGAACCTGCCCGTCTACCTCTATGAGGAAGCGGCGACGCGGCCTGACCGCGTCGACCTGGCCGACGTGCGACGGGGCGAGTTCGAAGGGTTGCGGACGGCAGTCGAGGGCGATCCCAACCGGCGTCCAGACTTTGGGCCGTCTCGGCTCCACCCGACCGCTGGGGCAGTCGCCGTCGGGGCCCGTTCTCTCCTCATCGCCTACAACATCAACCTGGCGAC
>JBEIJP010000187.1:0-5952 GCA_040380245.1 Acidobacteriota bacterium
CCTCCCTCGTACAAGACCTTCGAGCAACGAAAGAGCTACTCCAATGGCGGATATATTTCTGAGCTACTCAAGCAAGGACAAGGATCGCGTCAAACCCCTGGTGCACGCCCTCGAGCGTGAAGGCTGGACGGTCTGGTGGGATCGAAAGACACCGGCAGGAGAGACGTTCGATCAAATGATCGAGCGTGAGCTGACAGTCAGTCGATGTGTGGTCGTGGTGTGGTCACTCGATTCCGTTCAGTCCCGCTGGGTACGCGAGGAAGCAGAAGATGGGCGGGCAAGGAACCTGTTGTTCCCGGCCAGAATAGACAAAGTCACAATTCCACTTGGGTTCAGATTGATTCAGGCAGTGGATCTGGTTGGATGGCAGGGAGATCCAACGAATCCAGAATTTCAGCATCTGGTCCTGTCGATCAAGGATAAGATCGGTACGCCGATACAAGATCCACTGACACCCGACCCAAAACCAGAAGAGATCCGCCCGGAGCCTCCAAGGGCAGAAAGCCCCATCCTCACTCCAACACCAGGGACCAGAACAGTTCGACTACCCGATGGAAAGGAGATTCAGTTTGAGATGGTCGATCTCCCCGGAGGAGAGTTCCAGATGGGCGGAACAAAGTTTAGCCAAGAGAGGCCTGTGCACACAGTGAGAGTGTCGCCATTTTCAATTGGGAAATATCAGGTGACGCAGGCGCAGTGGCAAGCGGTTATGGGCGGTAATCCAAGCCATTTCAAAGGCGAGACACGCCCGGTAGAAAATGTCTCGTGGAATGATGCGCAGCAATTCCTCAAGAAGATCGGGAACGGGTACCGCCTGCCGACCGAGGCCGAATGGGAATATGCCGCGCGCGGCGGAACTACGACCGAGTACAGCTTTGGGGACGACGAATCGAAGCTCGGAGAGTACGCCTGGTTTAGTAGAAACGCCGGAGGACAGACCCATCCTGTCGGACAGAAGAAGCCGAACCCGTTTGGACTCCACGATATGCACGGCAACGTCTGGGAGTGGGTCGAGGATCCCTGGCATGAAAACTACAAGGGTGCGCCAACCGATGGCTCGGTGTGGCTCACCGAAGGCAACAATGCCCGTCGGGTGTTGCGCGGGGGCTCGTGGTTCGACTACTTCAACCTCCTCCGTTCCGCCAACCGCAGCATCGTCAACCCGGACTACCGCACCTACACTTACGGCTTTCGTGTTGTGGTGGGAGCGCAGACTCAGCCAGGAAGGTGACCCTCTATCCTTTTACCCTCTTACCCTCGGCCCTTGCCGATGGGAAAAGGAGAGAAAGAGGCGAGCGCAGCGAGCCTCGAAATTTTCCAAGGTAGAAGCGGCTTCCAGCCGCTTCGAGGAGCCTGGCGCCTGATGCTCAGCGGGCGGCCGAGGTCGTTCGAAGTCATTGGGTGCCGTAGCGAAGATGATTCTCGATTTATGATTGAGGGGGTCACGTGATTGCCCGAGAGCCGCGGGTCGCCGCGTGCTTTGACGCGAGAGTTGGGAAGGCTCTGATTCCAAGCCGTCACTGTTTCCCAAAGAGCGGGATCGGTGATAGGATCCCCGTATTGACGATGGCTGGCCAGAGAGCGGTGGTGAGCCGTCGCAGTAATTGCAAAATTTCTCAGTACCAACAGAGATCCCCTTGAGGCAGGTGGCGCGAGGATTCTTATCACCATGTTGCTCGAGTTTTTAGCTGTCTCCGTCGGCGCCCTGGTTGCGGGCGCCACGGCATCACAAGCCAGGGGCAGGGCGACGTCCCCTTTCCAGTTTTCCAGTCTTTTGGAGAAGGTTCAGGGGCAGGAGTCGCTGTCTGAGCGCCAGACGATTGTCACTCCGGCCTCTGGATGGCCACTGGAGGTGCCAGACAGCGAGGAGATCAAGGCCCTGGTCCTCTCCTCGTATGCTGCACTTGACTCGAGATATCAGACCTTCATGCGCGAGCGGTTCGACCCGTTGTTCGGACGCGCGCGGAGTCAGCAACTCAAATCGTTGGGCTCGGGAGGAGTGGAGGCGGCGCTCAGTCCGCATGAGCAATCGCTCAATCGTAAGATTGCCTACACAACCGCCTCGTTGGCGGCGATCACTGCTGGCACGTTGCTCTATCCTCCCGCGCTGGTCGTCGTTGTGCCGGTCACTTTTCTCCTGACCGTACCGATCTACAAGAAGACCTTTCAGCTGCTCAAGAAGGAGCGCCGGGTCAACTTCCATGTGTTGAGCGCGGTCAACATCACCGGCATCTGGCTGGGGGGCTTTTTCATCCCGGCGACGTTGGGGATGGTCGCCTATTACCTGGCTGAAAAGCTGCTCTTCATCACGCAGGAGCGCTCGCATCAAGGTTTGATCAGCATTTTTGGTCAGCAGGCGCGGTACGTTTGGGTGTTGATCGATGGCGTCGAGGTTGAGATTCCCTTCGAGCAGTTGCAGCCTGGGGATACGGTGGTGGTGGAGGTGGGGCAGATGCTTCCGGTTGACGGCACGATCACCGCGGGGATGGCCTCTGTCGACCAGCATGTGCTGACGGGCGAGGCCCAACCAGCAGAGAAGGTCGTGGGAGACACGGTCTATGCCTCGACGGTGATGCTGGCCGGCAGGATCCACGTCCGGGTCGAAAAGGCGGGGGAGGAGACGATCGCCGGCCAGATTGGAACGATTCTCAACCGGACAGCCAGTTACCAGACGGACCTCCAATCGAAGGGGGCCGCGCTCAGCCATAAATCGGCCCTGCCGATGCTGATCCTGGGAGGGTTGGCCTGGGCGACGATTGACCTCGAGCGGGGCCTGGCGATCCTCAACACCGCGTTCGGCATCAACCTGCGGATTACAGGGCCGATCGCCATGTTGAACTTTCTCAATATTGCCTCGCGCAATGGCATCCTCGTCAAGGACGGGCGTTCTCTCGAACTGTTGAAGGATGTCGACACGGTCGTCTTCGACAAGACGGGGACGTTGACGCTGGACCAGCCGACGGTCGCCGGACTCTACTTGTGCAATGGTCTTCCGGAGGACGCGCTGCTGACTTATGCCGCGGCGGCCGAACACCGGCAGTCGCACCCGATTGCCCGGGCAATCCGCCAGGCGGCGGAGGCTCGCGAGTTGTCCTTGCCCAACATCGAGGAAGCGACCTACGAGGTTGGCTACGGCATCAAGGTTGAGGCCGGGGGCAAGCGGATCCGCGTTGGCAGCGATCGTTTCATGGGCCTGGAGGGCATCGCGGTGCCGGTCGATCTGCTCGCCCACCGGGAGGCCTGCCAGGCGCAAGGCCACTCGCTGGTCATGGTGGCCGTCGATGACGAGCTGGTTGGGGCGATCGAGCTGCAGCCGACCCTCCGACCGGAAGTGCAGGGCGTCATCGAGGCTTTGCGCGGACGCGGCCTCTCTCTCGCGATCATCTCGGGGGATCAGGAGGAGCCAACCCGCAGGCTCGCCGAACAGTTGGGCATCGAACAGCACTTTGCCAATACTCTGCCGACCCACAAGGCGGAGTTGGTCGAGGAATTGCAACGGCAGGGGCGTGTGGTCTGCTTCATCGGCGACGGAATCAACGATTCCATCGCACTCAAGAAGGCCAATGTCTCGATCTCGTTGCGTGGGGCGACGACGGTGGCGATCGACACCGCGCAGATCGTCCTGACAGATCAGAGTCTCCACCAGCTGACACACCTGTTTGACCTTGTCGATGAGTTTGACGCCAACCTCAAGGCCAACTTCGTCTCCGCCATTGTCCCAAGCGTGATCAACATCAGCGGAGTCTTTCTCTTCCAGTGGGGGATCTTGACGGCCCTGGCGATCACCAACCTCGGGTTGATGACGAGCCTGGGGATTGCCTCGCTGCCGCTGCTCCGTCATAAGAATGACGAGGCGTTCTCCGACTCCTCGGAAGCCAGTGAGCGTCGCCTTGGATGACATGAAAGGGACCGGGGGAATGCCCGAGGACACTCTGTTCAAGCGGCAGGCGAGCGTTGGCGTCGGAAGAGGGCAGCCAGCCCAATCAGACTTTTATCTTCTTCTTATATTGTTATATTGATAGATCGAACGCGTTGGACGATGAACTCAAGCACCAAACCGAGAATACAGCGACTCAATCCCTGGTTATACATCCCCAGACCAGAGCCGGCGGCCAGGAAACGGCTGCTCATCTTTCACCATGCCGGCGGTAGTTCCGCGGCCTATTATTCGTGGGTGTCGAAGTTTCCTGCCTCAGTTGAAGTGGTCCTGGCAGACCTGCCGGGGAGGGCCTCGCGGTTTCGGGAGGATTTGTTGACGGACAGGGAGGAGGTGATCGCGGGACTCCGCCGCGCGTTGGAAGATTGCCAGGACAAACCTTTCTCCTTCTATGGCCATAGCCTGGGAGGGGTCATTGCCTACCTCCTCGCCCTTGAGCAGGAAGAATATGGGAAACGGTTGCCCGAACATTTGTTCCTTTCAGGCGCCCAGCCCTACTGGAGCAGACAGCGGACTGGGGGATCCGACCGTGAGTCCCTGGTCAATTACTTGCGGAATATGGGGGGGACACCCCAGATCGTCTTCGATACCGAAGAGTTTCTGGAGATGACCTTGAAGGTCGTGCGCCACGACCTGCAGTTGCTCGAACGTCCTGCGCCGCGGATGAGACCTGTCCCTTGCCCGATCTATAGTTTTGCCGGCGATGCAGACGCTTCGATCCCTGTCCAAAATGTCGAAGATTGGCGCTATTGGACGACGAATCTCTTCGAAAATCGTGTCTTCGCGGGAGGGCATTTCTTCATCAGCCAGTACCAGGATGAGCTGATCCAGGATATTTGCCGGAAGATGTTCCCCGACTTGAGTTGAGTCGAAAGGATTCTTGTAGATCTCGTGGAATGGGATAGCGGCCAGCTCTCTTGAGCTTCAAGGCTGGAGACGGGTGGATCTTTTGAGTGGGTGTACAAGCCCAGCGATCAAGGAATCGGTCAAAACAGATGGACAATACGATGAAAAGCTCTCCTCTGAATCAAGCGCAAGAGCCAGTGGCGGTCATCGGTTTGGCCTGCCGGTTGCCCGGCGGCATCAATACGCCCGAAGCTTTCTGGTCGTTGCTCTCCAGCGGCCGAATGGCGATCAGCGAAGTCTCGCAGACGAGTCGTCAGTGGGCCTGGCCCGACGCTGCCGAGATTCCGCCCTATGCCGCCTTACTCGAGCAGGTCGACCAGTTTGACGCGCCCTTTTTTCACATCTCACCCAAAGAGGCGACGGCGCTCGACCCCCAGCAGCGCTTGCTGCTGGAGACCAGTTGGGAGGCCCTGGAGCAGGCCGGGATCAATCCGGCGTCGTTGCGCGGGTCGGACACGGGCGTCTTTGTCGGCATCTTCTCGAACGATTACCAACTGCTTCAGATCAAGCAGAATGACGCTCCGCATCTGTACGGCAGCACTGGCACGTCGGCTGCGACAGCCTCCGGACGCCTCTCCTACTTCCTGGGATTGCAGGGACCGGCGATCTCGATCGACACGGCAAGCTCCAGTTCGCTGGTCGCCTTTCACCTCGCCTGCCAGAGTTTGTGGAACGGAGAGTGCCAGATGGCCCTGGCTTCCGGGGTCAATCTGATTCTTGCGCCGGACTTGACGGTCGCCTTTGCGCAGGCGGGGATGCTCTCGCCGGACGGCCGCAGCACGGGCTTCGACGCGGCGGCGAATGGGTATGTGCGGGGGGAAGGGTGTGGCGTCGTCGTCTTGAAGCGACTGTCAGCGGCGCGGCGCGACGGCGACAATATCCTGGCGATTGTCCGTGGCACGGCGATCAACCAGGATGGAGCCAGTCAGGGCTTGACGGTTCCCAACGGCCCTTCGCAGGAGGCCGTCATCCGCAAAGCCCTCGCCGCGGCTGACGTCCAGCCCGGGGAAGTATCCTATGTCGAAGCGCACGGCTCCGGCACGCAAGTCGGGGACCCGATCGAGGGCCGGGCGTTGCAGGCCGTGTATGGAGAGGGACGCGAAGCCCCC
>JBEIJP010000188.1:0-5921 GCA_040380245.1 Acidobacteriota bacterium
CCGTTCAGCTGCTCTATGCGGGGCCGGCCCCTGGATTCGTCGGGTTGGACCAGCTCAATCTGGTGCTTCCCCCGGAACTCTCCGGTTTGGACAAGTCGAAATTCTGATTCGCAACCAGGGGCGGCTCTCCAACGCGGTGACGATCAACCTCGGGGGAGAGTTCAGGCCTTTCCGGTTGTCTCCCCTGGCAGCCGGTACCACGGTCGACGGAGAGTTGACCGTCACCGATCAGGTCCAACCGGGTCCTGCTGGTCGCTCGTTCTTCTTCGATGGGTATGTGATTGAGACGACCCAGCCCAACACGACGCTGGCCATCGATCTCCGTTCCCAGGAATATGACCCGGCCGTTCTCCTCTTCTCGATCGCGAACCAGCAGCTGCAGCAGATTGGCCAGGATGACCAGACAGGAGGCTATGGGGCGCCGGAGTCGGCGAGTAATAACAACGCCCTGCTGCTGACCGTCATTCCGACACCGGGACAGTATGCCATCTTTGCCACCTCCTCGGATTTCCAGCCTAATGGACGGGGGAGATATCAGCTTCGCTACACGACTGGCGTCCTGCAACAGATCAACTTCGGCCAGACGCGCAGTGGAGAGATCGCGACGACCGATCTGCGTAATTCCGCCAATGTCTTTCTCGATGTCTACTGGTTTGCGGGCCTCTTCGGGGAGTCAGCCCGGGTTACCCTCAGTTCCCAGGCCTTCGACCCCTACCTGATTCTCCATAAAAATGAGGGGGATCCCCCGGTGGCGTTCGACGACAACAGCGGCGGCGGGCTCAACTCGCAATTGACCTATCGCATCCCGTCGTCCGGAATCTATGTCATCGTGGCGACCCCCTTTGAGGCCAACCGGACAGGGACCTACTCCCTGGCGCTGACGCGACAAGCGGCCACGGGTATGGCCTGGGAGGGCGGGCTCTTCCAACAGGATCCGGGGCTGGGCGGTGGCCGCTCCTTGACGAGGCGCGCAGGCGAGGACGGGGTCGCCGGGCAACCCACCCCCCGTGGAGAGCACCGCGGCCGGTTGTGGGTTTCGGTGCCCTGACGGGATCGGGTCGCGGAGACGTCGGGCCGCCTAATTGGACGGCCGACGGCTGTCATCCTGCCACGTGTCGACAGAGTAGAATCGCGGAAGAATCGGGGAAGAAGGAGCGGACAACCTCCTCTTCCCCATCCCTTTTTCGGCTTCGCCCCATCTTCGCGTTTCCTTATTTTTGGTTTAGTATTCGCTTGTATAGGACAAGGCTTGCCATCTCACGAAAGGGGACTCGCGCATGAAAGTATATTCGACACAAGAACTGAGAAATCTGGCTGTTGTTGGACATGGGGACGCGGGGAAGACCTCCCTCGTCGCCGGGATGCTCTACGTGGCTGGTCTCACGCCCCGCTTGGGAAGAGTGGACGAGGGGACGGCACCAACCGATTACGATGAAGAGGAGATTGCCCGGAAGATCAGCCTCAACATCACGCCGGCGTATCTGGAACAGCGAGGGGTGAAGATCAATCTGATCGACACTCCGGGCTATGCCGCCTTCATTGCCCACGCGAAGCCGGCCCTCCGTGTCTGCGAGACGGGCCTCTTCGTCATCGATGGGGTCACCGGCATTGGAGTCCAGACCGAGAAGGCATGGGATTTCGCTGATGAGTTGATCCGGCCGCGCCCACGCTTTCTGGTGGTCAACAAGCTCGACAAGGAGCGGGCCGATTTTGGTACAGTCTATAACGCGCTTCGCGAGACATTCGGGCGAAGCTGTGTTCCGATCACCCTCCCGATCGGCTCGGAGAAGAACTTCCGAGGCGTGGTCGATGTGATCCAAATGAAGGCGTACGAATTCGACACCGCCGGCAAGCCACGCCAGGTCCCAATTCCAGAAGAGGGGCGCGGCTACATCGATGAGACACACGAACGATTGATCGAGATGGTCGCCGAATCGGACGACACGCTCCTCGAGCATTTCTTTACCGACGGGACGCTCCACAACGATGAGTTCATCGGGGGCCTGAAGAAGGCGATCGCCAGCCGGGTCCTGACGCCGGTCTTTGCCGCCTCGTCGGCCAACCTGATCGGGATCCAGCCACTGCTGGACGCGATCGTCGACTATGCTCCGACGCCGGTGGACCTTGGCGCCGTGCGTGGGCGGGTCGGGCTCGACCCGGACACGGAGACGATCGAACGGCCCGTCTCCGACGGAGAGCCGGTGGCGACCACGGTCTTTCGCACGATCTCCGAGGCCGTTGGACGAATCACCCTCCTCAAGGTCTTCTCCGGCAAGCTCAGCGCCGAGACGAGCCTCTACAACTTGCACCGCGGGGCTCTCGAACGGTTGGGCCCGATCCACGTCATGCAGGGCAAGGCGATGGAGAAGATCCAGGAGGCCCATGCCGGAGACATTGTCGCCGTCACCAAGTTGCGGGAGACACAGACCGGGGATACGCTCTGCGACAAGGCGATGCCGATCTGTTACCCCGGGACCTCTTTCCCGGAGCCGGCGATCCACTTCGCGATCGAGCCCAAATCGAGAGCGGATGAGGACAAGCTCTCCGGCGCGATCCATCGGATTTTGGAGGAGGATCCGCAGCTTCACTACACCCGCAACGAGGAGACGAAAGAGTTCGAATTGGGAGGCGCGAGCCAGCAGCACATCGAGACGGTCGTCGCGCGTCTGAAGCACCGCTACCACGTCGAGGTCGAACTGCACCAGCCCAAGATCCCCTATCGCGAGACGATCAAATCGCGGGTGGAAGTGCAGGGCCGGCACAAGAAGCAGACCGGAGGGCGCGGGCAGTTTGGCGATTGCAAGTGCATCTTTGAGCCGTTGGCTCGGGGCGGCGGCTTTGAGTTCAAGGACAAGATCTTTGGGGGGGCGATTCCCCAACAGTGGCGTCCCGCCGTCGAGAAGGGAATCAGGGACGCCGCGGCGCGAGGCGCGCTCGCGGGTTATCCGCTCATCGATTTTCGGGTGGAGCTGCTCGACGGGTCGTACCATACGGTCGACTCCGATGACCTCTCCTTCCAGCTCGCCGGCCGCAAGGCCTTCAAAGCCGCGATCGAGAAGGCCCACCCCGTCCTGCTCGAACCGATCATGAGCGTCGAGGTGGTCGCGCCGCAGGAGTACTCGGGCGATTTGATGGGTGATCTCAACTCGCGGCGTGGGCGCATTCAGGGCATGGACGCGAAGGGATCGCAGCAGGTCATCCGGGCGCAAGTCCCGATGGCCGAGATGCTGACCTATCCGCAGATGCTCAATTCGATCACCAGCGCGCGTGGGTCGTACCACATGGAGTTCTCGCACTATGATGAACTTCCGTCCCACCTCTCGCAGAAGGTTGTGCAGCAGGCGATTGCTGAGGGGCGGGTGCGAAAGGAGGAGGAGGACTGAAGGGAGTTCCCACGGCCCGGCTCGCGATGGAACGACGCGGCTCTGCCGCCAGGTGGTTTCACCGCGGGCCAGTTGGGGAGAGGGGCTCATCCACAGGCCGGTGGAGGAGTCCGCTGGGATGGTGGGGGTTGTATGATCAGGTTTGAAGATGTGGAACGCAAAGTCGAGCGGCATCACCCGGACGCCGATCTCGAACTGCTGCGACGTGCCTATATCTTTTCGGCGGTCAAGCACAAGGATCAGGTCCGTGCCTCAGGGGAGCCCTACCTGGTGCACCCTCTCTCGGTCGCCTTGATCCTCGCCGAGATGCGGATGGACGCGGAGACGGTCAGCAGCGGACTGCTCCACGATGTCATCGAGGACACGCTCGTCTCGTCCGAGGAGATCGCCCGCACCTTTGGGCCCCAGGTCGCCCACATCGTCGATGGCGTCACCAAGATCAGCAATCTCGGCAAGAAGATGTCGAAAGAGCAGGCCCAGGCCGAGAACCTGCGCAAGATGGTGCTGGCGATGGTCGACGACATCCGCGTCGTCCTGGTCAAGCTCGCCGATCGCCTCCACAATATGCGGACCCTCGGGTACCTCAAACCGGAGAAGCGTCTGCGGATCAGTCAGGAGACCCTCGAAGTCTATGCGCCAATCGCGCACCGGCTGGGCATGTCCAAGGTGCGCGCGGAACTGGAGGAGCTGGCCTTCCAGTATCTCGAACCGGAGGCCTACCAGCGGTTGAAGGCCGAGGTGGAGAAGCGCCGGGCATCGGAAGAGGCCTTTCTCGACGAAGTGCGTTCCCGCATCGCGCAGCGGCTGCGGGAGGAGGGCGTCGAGTTTGTCCGCATCGAGGGGCGGATCAAGCGCCTCTACAGCATCCACCTCAAGCTCAAGCGGCAGAAGATCCCGCTCGAAAAGGTCTATGATCTGGCCGCTATCCGGATCATTACCCGCGAGCCCTTCGATTGTTACCACGTGCTGGGGGTGATGCACAAATACTGGAAACCGTTCAACGACCGGATCAAGGACTTCATTGCCACCCCGCGGGAGAATGGTTACCAGTCGCTTCACACCTCGGTGATCGGTGAGGAAGGGCACCACTTCGAGGTCCAGATCCGGACGGAGGAGATGCACCGGATTGCCGAGGAAGGCATCGCCGCCCACTGGAAATACAAGGAAGGCAAGGGCGCCGACTCGACCGAAGACGACAACCTGCGCTGGCTGCGCCGCCTGGTCGAGACGCAACAGGACCTGCCGGACGCGCTCGACTTTGTCGATTCCTTCAAGATGGACCTCTACCCGAAGGAGGTCTATGCCTGCACGCCGAAGGGCAAAGTCATTCCCCTTCCACGGAACGCCACCCCGGTCGATTTCGCCTATGCGATCCACACCGAAGTGGGAGATCAATGCACTGGGGCGAAAGTCAACGGGCGGATCGTGCCGCTCCGCTACCAGATTCAGAACGCCGATGTCATCGAGATCCTGACGACCCCCGGACATAAGCCGAGCCGCGACTGGCTCAACTTCGTCGTCACCTCGAAGGCGCGAGGGAAGATCAAGCTGGTCATCGCCCAGAAGCAGCGGGCCGCCTCGGTCGAGATGGGGCGCAAGCTCTTCGAGAAGGAGGCCGGCCGGTTGCGTCTCAAGCTGCGGGGTCTGCTCGAGGATCCCCGGCTCGAACGGTACCTGCAGGAGGGGGGATATCCCAAGATCGAGGACCTCTACGCGACCATCGGGTATGGAAAGCTGACCGCGCGGCAAGTCTTCCAACGACTCTTTCCCGAAGAGGATCTGGCGGCGCTGGAGCAGGCGCGGGGTTCCAGGATCGGGCAGGTGACCAGCGTCGTCAAAAGAGCCCTCGGGCTGGGGGATGACCGCATCGCCATCAAGGGAGTCGATGACGTCCTGGCCTACCTCGCTCCCTGCTGCAAGCCGATTCGCGGAGAAGCGATCATTGGTTACATCACCCGAGGCAAGGGCGTTGCGGTGCATACCCGGCGGTGTCCGAACGTGGCCAATCTGCTGATCAATCGCGAACGGATGATGGAGGTGACCTGGGCGGGCGATGGCAAGCACCAGTCCTCGGCCGTCAACCTCTCAATTTTGACCGAGGATCGTCAGGGACAGCTCGCCGCCTTGATGAATGTCATCGACCAGATCAAGACCAATATCCGCGATCTGCGCACCGACAGTCAGGCGCAGCGCGACGGAAATCGTCGCATCGACTTCACGATCGATATCTCCGACCTGAAGCATCTCGAAAAGGTGGTCAACGCGCTCCAGAAAGTTCCTGGTGTGATCGACGTTGAACGGCAGACCGCCGCCAATGCCCAGTCCGCCTCGCGTTGACTCGACGCGAGAGTCCAGGTTTGCGTTCCCACTGGGGAGAAGGTATGATCTCCGTTTGATTTTTAATCGATTATCCGGCTCCATCAACGTCTAACCCCGACCCAGAGACGGAGGCTCGAAGTTGAGCGAAGTGGAGACTGAAACGCCGACGGGACAACGCCTGGCGTACACAGATGGAAAATAGAAATTAGAAATTAGAAA